>NZ_WTLC01000018.1:0-101850 GCF_011378875.1 Pseudoalteromonas sp. Z9A5 | reverse complement strand
GTCTTCGTTTTGCTATCCGTGAAGGTGGTCGTACTGTAGGTGCTGGTGTTGTAGCAACTATCGTAGCGTAATTATTAGCCTAGCTAATTTTTACCAAAAAACCCGAGCTTAGTCTCGGGTTTTTTAATGTCTGAAGAAAAGCCAACTTAATCCCCTCAATATTACTGCGGATTGGTATAAGAACTTAGCTACAAAAAAACACGCTCTAGAGCGTGTTTTTTATTAAGGTTTTAGCTAGCCTTTAATCGCTAAAAGCTTTCACGCTTTAATGCTTTTTCGCGTACTCTTCAGCTTGTTTCCATACTCTTAGCGTATTTCCACTCAAGATTTTTTTAATATCTTTATCACTATAGCCTCTATCCATTAAACCTTGGACAAGGTTAGGGTAGCTAGATACATCTTTTAAGCCTATAGGTAATGAGTCGCCAACTCCGTCATAATCAGAGCCAATACCTACATAATCTATACCAATCAGCTCAACTACGTGATCAATATGATCAAGCACTTGTTCAAGACTTGCAAATGGATATGGATTTTTAGCGCGGTATGCTGCATCAAAATCTTTAGCTAGTTTAGTACCTTCTTTTTTTACTGTTTCTTTTTTACTTTTTAACTGTTTTCCCCAAGAGCCTGCTTTAGCAGTAACAAAGCTAGAACCAAAGTTGATTTGAATAACGCCGCCATTTTCTTTAAGTGCCAATAGCATGTCGTCGTTCATATTACGCTCAAAGCCTGGTGTGTACTTACGAAGTGATGAATGTGAAGCGATAACAGGAGTTTTAGATAGCTCCATCACTTGATAGAACGCATCATCAGAGATGTGTGATACATCGATTAGCATACCAACATTATTCATTTCAGTGACAAGCTTTTTACCAAATGGGCTTAAGCCTTTCCATTTTCGGCGAATATCGTAAGATGAGTCAGAAATATGGTTACTTTGTGAATGCGCGAGTGTTATGTAACGAATACCACGGTCGTAAAAATGCTGAAGGTTTTTCATATCCCCTTCAATTGGAGAGCCATTTTCCATACCCATAGCTATAGACAGCTTACCTTGTTTAAATTGCTCTTCTATATCTTTAGTTGAGCTTGCTATAGCAAATTTATCGGGGGCACGTTGTACAATAGCTTCCATACTATCAATAAGTTGATTAGCTAATTGGTAGCTTTTTCCTTTACCTTCAAATTCTAAATGCGCTGGAATATAAATCGACATAAATGGGGCATTTAAGCCGCCTTTTACTGCGCGAGGGTAGTCAAAATCGCCATCATTAGTTGCTTTGGTTACATCAACCCAGCTTTCATGAATTCGATAAGGTACGTCAATATGGGTATCAATTAAAATGGTGTCTTTAGCCAGTTTAATTGCCTTTTCAGATGCTGTTATTGTTTGTTCTGCTTGGGCTTGGCTAGTTAATGCTAGTGATACGGCTACCACTAGAGTGCTGAGTTTTATCATGTTTTGGCTCTTTGGGTAAAAAGCCATTGTGTACGTTCAATTCAAAAGTTACAAGTGTTGTGCACTAATCAAACGACTGCGCTTGATGCTCTTCACTTTGCAGAGCTTTAAATTCGCCTTTTGAAATAATGGTTACCGACTCATGTAATTCTGAGAAAAACACCATCGCTTCACCATTTTTAAGCTGCAGCTTAACTTGGTTTACTTTCGATTCAATGCTTGCCTCTACTTCACCGTAGTCAGTGCCTTCACGTAAAACATAGCTTTCTATTAAGTTGTATAGCGTATCTTTATCGAGTTGTTCAAAAGGGATGATCATTACTGCTTTTTACTCGCTTTATTTAAAACATGTTCCCCAAAATAACTGGGTACGGCTTTCTCTAACCAAAAAATAGGCTTAAACGGATTTTTTCCACTAATGAAACCAACGTGACCGCCTTTTTCTGAGATGCGCAGCGTAACATGCTCGCTCACATCTTGCCTACTAGGCACCGCTTTAATAGAAAGCATTGGGTCATCTTTTGCGTGAATAATTAATGTAGGAACAGCAATGTGCTTTAAGTATGGCATAGCGCTAGCTTGGCGATAATAGTCATGTGCATTTTCAAAACCATGCAATGGAGCTGTTAGCTGATTATCAAACTCTAACAAGTCGTCAATTTCCATTAATTGATCGGTAGTTATCGATATTTGCTGCTTAATTTGTGGAAGTTTACGTTGCATCGATTTTTTCATTCGATCGAGCAGGTATTTTTGATAAATTTTACCTAAGCTTTTGCGTATTACATCACTTGATGACGACAAGTCATAAGGAGCAGATACCACCGCAGCGGCGTTTAAAGGGCATGCTTGTGCTTGTTCACCTAAGTATTTGGCAAGTACGTTACCGCCAAGAGAAAAGCCAACGGCAACCATAGGTCTGTTTGGATATTGCAGCTTTAGATGATTAATAAAAAAAGATAAATCGGCGGTGTCACCACTATGATAAGCACGTGGTAGGCGATTAACTTCGGTTGAGCAGTTTCTAAAGTGCATAAGCACGACTGCATAACCTTGTTTTTTTAATGCTTTCATCATGCCTTTGGCATAAAAGCTATTAATATTGCCCTCAAGACCATGAAGTACAATTGCAAGTGGAGCCGTTTCGTTGTGCGGAAGTGACCAGGCAAGCTCAATAAAATCACCGTCGGGTGTATCAAGCTGCTCAAGTTCGTAGCGAGTATGATGAAATGGGCGGAAAAAACGCGGCATTATGGTTTGAACGTGACGATTAGTCATCCACCATGCGGGTTTAAACTGTGGGATCATGTTTGTACTACACACTTTGCAAAAACGAATCGCTAGTGTACCAAAAAGAATAAAAAGCGCCTAATCAGTAACAGATAAGGCGCTTTGTGCGTCGTGCTTAATTTTATTCAGGAACTTCTGCATCGTGTATCTTTTTAAGAAAGAAAAAAGCAAAAAAGATACATAGAGAAACAACAATAGTTAAAAATCCAAAAGACATAAATAAAACTGGGTCTGTAAAAAAGTCTCTAAAGAATACGTTCATGAGTTGTTCCCCTCGTTGCTGATGGGTTAATCATAGGCGGTGTTTACAGAATGTAACGTGATCGAGATCAAGTTATTTACTTAAGCAGATGTAGGAGCGAAGCTAAGTTGATTTAGATCATGTTTTAAGGGCTAATAAGTTATTTCCACTGAGAGCACAGAGAAGTTTGCGCTTTAAATAATGAATTGATCGTAATCTATGATTTTTTGTATCCTCTTTAAAATCTCAGCGCTTTTAACCTCTTTGTGAATAAAACACTTAAAGGTTTTTTGCACAAAGAAAAGAGAATAAGAAGTGGAAGAGGGTATAAAAACTCACAGCCTAAGTGGCTTTCACATATAGCTCAATATTATTCGGTTCTGAATGTTCGATCAATTCAAACTTATTTACTGCTGAAATCAACATATGTTGCTGTTGTTTTTCAAGCTTTAGCTCGGCGCTCAGTAACTCTGCGCGTATTGTGGCGTAGTCACTTATTGTATGCTGATTAGCTTTTAAATAGCTACGAGCAGCGCGCAGAGGTTGTAATGCATGAGTATCAAATTCACTAACTACTTGCGTTAACTCATTTAGCTGTTGGGTATTAATACTTAAATTTAATGAGTCTAAATAAAGTAGCAATAAGCATAAATTAACGTTTTTTCCTTGCTGGTTTTGTAGTGTCAGCAAGGTTGTTTGTTGATCAGGCTTTGCGTACAAGGTGCACGCAAACTGCCAAAAATGGTCGCTATTGAGCAAGTTCATCGGCGAATGCCTGCTCTTTTTCTTCCATTTCTTCAAGTGCCATAAGTAGCTCCTCTTCAACGTCGTTAAGCTTAGGCGTAAGGGTTGCTTGCTTGGCTAATAACTCTTTAAGCTTGGCTTTGTTGTCGTCGTTGTAGAGTTCGTTATCACCTAAGGTCACTTCAACTTCACTTAATTCGGCGGTGAATTTATCGAGTTGCTTTTCAAGCTTTTCAATTTGCTTTTTAAGTGGCTGGATGGCTTTTCTAAACTCAGCCTCTAAGCGCTTTTGCTCTTTACGATTAACACCTGGGTTTGCTTTAGGCTCGTCGTTTTGCTGCGCTTTAACCGCTTCTTTATTCGCATTAAGTAGCCATTGGTAATATGCATCTAGGTCGTAGCCAAACTGGGTCACTTTGCCGTCATCTACAAGGTAAAACTCATCGGCGGTATTTTTAAGCATGTGGCGATCATGCGATACGGTAACCATAGCGCCTTCAAAACCTTGCAGTGCCATAACAAGTGCATGGCGCATTTCTAAATCAAGGTGGTTAGTTGGCTCATCGAGTAGTAATAAATTTGGTTTTTGATATACCAACATGGCAAGTACTAAACGTGCTTTTTCGCCGCCCGAAAACGGGGCTACAGGCTCAAGTGCTTTATCGCCAATAAAGGCAAAACCACCTAAAAAGTCACGTAGTGATTGCTCAGTAGCTTTTGGATCGAGTCGTTGTATATGCGTTATTGCACTGGCTTTTAAATCAAGAGATTCAAGCTGATGCTGCGCAAAGTAACCAATATTTAATCCGTGATGCTGAATAACTTCGCCAGCTTGCGGCTCTAAATCACCAGAAAGCAATTTAATTAACGTTGATTTACCCGCGCCATTTCGGCCAAGTAAAGCAATTCGGCTACCTGGTACTAGGTTTAGCTCTATATTATTTAAAATAGTGACGTCACCATAACCCGCTTTGGCTTTATCTATTGTCATTAGTGGGTTTGGTAATGCTTTTGGATCTGCAAACTCAAAGTTAAACGGGGAGTCGGCATGTGCCGGCGCTAGTTTTTCCATGCGTTCAAGCGCTTTTACACGGCTTTGTGCTTGTTTAGCTTTACTGGCTTTTGCTTTAAAGCGCGTTATAAATTGCTCAAGGTGTGCAATTTGATCTTGTTGCTTATCAAACATCGCTTGTTGTTGTAGTAAACGCTCTGCTTTTTGGCGCTCAAACTGCGAGTAGTTACCTTTGTACACATTAATAAGTTGCTTATCTACGTGCCAAATTTGATCAACCACTGCATCTAAAAACTCACGGTCATGCGATATAAGTACAAGGGTGCCTGTGTAAGCGCGTAAAAAGCGTTCAAGCCAATAAACGGCATCTAAATCAAGATGGTTTGTTGGCTCATCGAGAAGTAGTAAATCGGCGTCGCGTATCAATGCTTGGGCAAGGTTTAAACGCATACGCCAACCACCCGAAAACGAGCTTACAGGGTTTTCTATAAGGTTATTAGCAAAGCCTAAGCCGTGTAATAGCTCACCTGCGGTTGATTCAATGCTGTAGCCTTTAATGTTTTCAAGCTGAATATGTACTTTGGCTTGTGTGTCGCCGTCGTTATTTTGCTCGGCCTCACGCAGTGCTATTCGCATAGCGTAGTATTCTGGGTGACCTTGCAGTACATAATCAATTGCGCTTATTTCAAGGGCAGGGGTTTCTTGCTTTACTGAGGCAATAGACCAATCTTTTGGAATGTTGCAATTACCGGCATCGAGTTGCAATTCAGATTTTAATAAACCAAATAACGTTGATTTTCCACAGCCATTAGCGCCAACAAGGCCTACTTTGTGCTCTGGGAATAACGTAGCTGATGCGTTTTTTAATAAGGCTTTTCCGCCACGAAGTAGTTCTATTTCTGATATTTGGATCATGAATGCGTTACTTTACTGTGCCCTTGTTAAGTTGGCGTTATCATACCATAGAACTTAATGCTCTTATCAAGCGTATCAACAAGTGAAGTTATACGATAAAATAGCGGTAGTTCAAACCACAGGAAAAATGTTGTGAGAAAAAAAAAGCGATTTATTGCTGGTGCATCGTGCCCTGACTGCAAAGCCATGGATACTATGATGCTTTACAGAGAACATGATGTTGAAAAAGTAGAGTGTGTTGAGTGTGGTCATAAAATGGCGCAACCAGATAACGCT
The DNA here is from genome assembly GCF_011378875.1 of Pseudoalteromonas sp. Z9A5. NCBI lineage: Bacteria > Pseudomonadati > Pseudomonadota > Gammaproteobacteria > Alteromonadales > Pseudoalteromonadaceae > Pseudoalteromonas > Pseudoalteromonas sp. Z9A5. The sequence goes on along the minus strand of NZ_WTLC01000018.1, from coordinate 95,910 downwards.
GTTCAGGCATCTACTCGTCAATTTGAACAAGTAATTGGTGTGTTTAAACCGGGCGACTAACCCGGTTTTTTATTGCCTAACTTTTACTTGTTTTAGTAATGCGGCGGAGGCGGCTCAGGTGCTTCAGACATCATAGACGATGATGACTGCGACTCTTTAATTTTCTCTGCTAGCAGCTCGGTTTGGCGTTTCATTTTCGCTAAAAGTTGCTGGTGCACTTTTATTTCATCATTTAAGACTTCAATCGTCTCATCTTGAAAAGCCACTTTGGCTTCAAGTTCCATTAAGCGATGTTCAATTGTGTTCATTATTCTCTCGTATAATAAATCGCTCTGCGATACCGCTGGAGCTTTCGGTTAACAACGATTTACCGTTATCTGTAAATGTCACATCTAGCACCACCGCCGATTTAGGCTTACTGCCTTCGCGCGGGGTAACCTGCCAAGTTTGAATTTTTTCACCGCTTGGTATTTGCCACAAATCAACGCGCTTATTTGGCGAGCCGGTTGCAAGCAAAGTGCCTTGTTCGTTAAAACGCACAGCAGTAAAAATTTTCTGACGCGCAATATACTTCAGTTTGCTTACAAGATCACCTGTAGTCAGCTTCCATACATTTGCTTGTGCCATACTATCTGCCGTAAATGCGTAGCGACCTTGTGGGTCAAGTGTAACTTGGGTAACGCGAGTAGGATGATTAAAACGATGAATTACTTGTCCGGTACGTGTATCCCAAAAATAAGCGACATAGTCGTTTGATCCACTTAAAGCAAAGCGTCCGTTAGGAGATAGGTCAACGGTATTTATTTTATCTTGATGACCTAAAAATTGTATTCGTCTACCTGTTTCAAGGTTTACAAATACAACTACGCCGTCGCTGCGACCGTATAAAACACTACGACCTTGGTCGCTAATAGCAATATCGCGAATACTCGATTCTTGTATTTTGTAATAACCCTTATTAGCTCCGGTTATTATGTCCCATACGGCGAAGGTGGTTTTTTCGGCGGTAACGGCAACGCTATTATCAAATGCAATGGCAACAGCGTATACCAAACTGTCTTGATCTTGTTGCTGAAACCACTGGTATTTTAGCACTTGCTGTTGATTATCCCACAGGGCGACCCCATGGTTGATAGAGGATATTAAACTGTATTTACCATCGTTTGATAGTGCTGACGAAAATGCACCTTTTGCTGCATGTTCGTAGCTTGCTACAGCCTGTTGCTTTTTGTCGGTACAGGCGGTGGCTAAAAAACAGCTAAATATGATTAAAAAAGTACGAAATATCGACATATTACAGGTATTTCCCCTTAACTCTTAGTGACTGAGAGGTTAGACTAGGTCGCGTTAAATGCCTAGGTTGTTTGTCTAAGCACTGGGTATGTTTTTAGTTTAGCTAACAACGCAGAATTTAGTTATTAAACAAGCAGCCTATCATGTAGGCAGTTAATCTTTAACTAGTAATAATACATTAAATGACAACTGCAAAGTGTGTCGGAGATTTAAAATGAAAAAGACGATTAGATTGTCATTGATTGCAGCGTCAGTTTTAGCGCTTACAGCTTGTAATCAAGAAGCAAAAAAAGAACAAGCAGACGTTAAATTAGACACTGTTGAACAGCAACAAGCATACGGTATTGGTGCATCTGTAGGTAACTTTTTAAATAAAGACCTAGCAGATAAATCTGAGCTTGGTATTGAACTTGATCAAGCGCTTTTAATCCGTGGTTTTGAAGATGCACTTGCTGATAAAGCACAAATTGACGAAGAAAAAATTCGTGAATTATTAACAACGCTAGATACAACAGTACGTACTAAGCAAGAAGAAAAAGCGAAAGTAGAGTCTGAAAAAAGTAAAGAAGCGGGCGTTAAATACCTAGCTGACAATGCTAAAAAAGAAGGTGTTACAGTAACTGAGTCTGGTCTGCAGTATGAAGTACTTAGCGAAAGCGATGGCGAAAAGCCAGTAGCTACTGATGTAGTTAAAGTACATTACAAAGGTACTTTACTAGATGGTACCGAGTTTGATAGCTCTTACGCACGTAATGAACCTACAACTTTCCCTCTTAACCGCGTTATTGCTGGTTGGACTGAAGGTTTACAACTTATGCCTGTTGGCTCTAAGTACAAGTTTACTATTCCTTCTGAACTTGCTTACGGTGACCGTGATTTAGGTAAAATTCCAGCTAATTCAACACTTGTATTTGAAGTTGAATTACTAGAAATTCAAGCTGATGCTGACGCAGCTACTGAAGAGTAATTATAATATAAGCTAAAATTTATTTAGCCTATATTTGCAAAAAGGGACCTAAGGTCCCTTTTTTAATGCATTTTACACATAACCATAATTTAGGCTAAGTGTATGGCGCATGTATTAATCAGTATGATTAGAAAATAAGTTATCAATAAGCTCATCTTCCAATGCAAAGCGTGCTTCTAATGCTTCGCCAATAACAGATAAATCGTTATCAAAATCTTTTAATAAATCATCTTTATTAACTTCAGCATATTTATCATTAAAATCTAGAGCTACATCTGTAGTGTTTGATATGCGCGGGTAAATGTCGTTGGCAAGTGCTTGGCTTTGCACACCTTTATTTTCACAAGCTTTGGCAATATCATCGTAAATTTCAAAATGACCTGCAGATAAATAATCCATTAAAATTTGGCAAAAAGATTCAATTTGCGCAGGCTCTGGTAAAGCATGTTCTTTCTTGTCGTATGGAGAAAAGCCTGCCATTTTACAAAAAAGCACAATGAGATCTTGGCGTTCGTTTAACCATTTGTCGATTACAGTGTGGCTACCACCCCATTTTTGTTGAGCTTTTTCTACACGCGTCAGCATAACTGTTCTCCTAGCTGGGTTGGTCTTTCAATTAGAATATAATAAGTTTATGTACATCAAGATATATTTAATTTGCCTGTATATCAACAAGTAAATAGATGTTCTAAAAGAGGTGTAATTTATTTAGTTTTTATTACTAAAAAGTTTATTGCGGGCAAGAAAAAACCACCGATTAAGGTGGTCTAATTTCTTTCAGTGACTTGTTATAACAAGCTTTCTTATTTTTATGAGATGATTTTTATTGTTATTATTTTAAAACTATTATTTTTATTGTTTTAAGATTTTTATTATTGTTTTTGTTAACGCGGGATGAACAATAACAAGGTTTTTGTGATGTTGCAAACATATTAACAAGAAGTTTTAAATGTTATGGTTTGTTTGCTTGTTTTATAACCAAAATAGATTAAAACCTCAAATTTTATTGATCTGCCTCTAGGTAAGGTTGTTTTCGTCCCTAAGCAATAGAGGGGCGGTGAATATGGTGGTATAATCTTGTACAATTTATACAAGCCTTAGGATTATTTACGCCATGAGCGAATTAAAGAACGACCGTTATTTACGTGCACTAGCAAAACAGCCAGTAGATGTAACTCCGGTATGGATGATGCGCCAAGCAGGACGCTACTTACCAGAATACCGCGCTACACGTGCACAAGCGGGCGATTTTATGAGCCTGTGTCGAAATGCTGAGCTTGCGTGTGAAGTAACACTACAGCCATTACGCCGTTACCCGTTAGATGCTGCTATTTTATTTAGTGATATTTTAACGATTCCAGATGCTATGGGCTTAGGTCTTTACTTTGAAACTGGCGAAGGTCCTAAGTTTGAACGACCAATTTCATCGCTAGCTGATGTTAAAAAAATTCCAAAGTTAGACCCTACCGATGAGCTTGGCTACGTAATGAACGCAGTAAGCACTATTCGTCGAGAGCTTAAAGGTGAAGTTCCATTAATTGGTTTTTCGGGTTCTCCGTGGACACTAGCAACTTATATGGTTGAAGGCGGAAGCAGTAAAGTATTTGGTAAAATTAAAAAAATGGCGTTTGCAGAGCCGCAAACACTTCATTTATTACTAGATAAGTTAGCTGATTCAGTAATCGATTACTTAAATGCTCAAATTAAAGCTGGCGCACAATCGCTAATGGTATTTGACTCATGGGGTGGTGTATTAAGCCCGCGCGATTACAACGAATTTTCACTGCAATACATGCATAAAATTGTTGATGGCTTAATTCGTGAATACGATGGTCGTAAAGTACCGGTTACTTTGTTCACTAAAAATGGTGGTCAATGGATTGAAGCTATTGCAGCAACAGGTTGTGATGCAATCGGTCTTGATTGGACTATTAATATCAGCGACGCTAAGCGCCGTGTTGGTGATAAAGTTGCTCTACAAGGTAATATGGACCCATCTATGTTACATGGTACACCAGAGCGTATTCGCCAAGAAGTAGGCACTATTTTAGAAGATTTTGGTACGGGCAATGGCCACGTGTTTAACTTAGGCCACGGTATTACACCAGATGTAGACCCTGAAAATGCCGGTGTATTCATTAATGCAGTACATGAGCTAAGTGCTAAGTACCATAAGTAATAGCTATTTAAACAAGCTTTGTACAACTGTTTAAAAGTAAAAAGCCCGCTAATTAGCGGGCTTTTTGTTATCTATTTATAAAGGGCTTTAAAAAACCTTACTTAATAACCTACTTAAATAAGCGATTTAAACCATTTAATGCCGCAACACGGTAGGCTTCAGCCATGGTTGGGTAGTTAAATGTGGTATTTACAAAGTAGTCGATATTATTGCCACCATTTTTTTGTTCCATAATGGCTTGACCAATGTGAACAATTTCAGACGCTCGCTCGCCAAAACAATGCACGCCAAGTACTTCTTTGGTTTCGGTGTGAAATAGTATTTTTAAACTACCTACTTCAGTTCCTGCAATTTGCGCGCGTGCAAGGTGTTTAAACTGAGCACGACCTACTTCATACGGTACTTTAGCGGCTGTAAGTTCTTGCTCTGTTTTACCTACAGAGCTCATTTCTGGAATGGTATAAATACCGGCTGGAATATCAACAATTAGTCTGTCGTCACAGTTGCCACATGCAATTGCATCAGCAGCTATACGACCCTGATCAAACGCAGCACTTGCAAGGCTTGGGTAGCCAATAACATCACCTACAGCGTAAACGTTATCGATTTCTGTTTGGTATGTTTCGTTAACTTTTAATTGGCCACGGCTATCGGCTTTTAAACCAATGGCTTCAAGGTTTAGTGTATCTGTATTACCAGTACGACCATTAGCAAATAAAATACAGTCAGCTTTTACGCGTTTGCCTGATTTTAAATGCATAATAACGCAGTCGTCACGTGTTTCGATTCGATCAAACTCTTCGTTATGACGGATAACAATACCGCTGTTCCAAAAGTGATAGCTAAGTGCATCAGATATTTCAGCATCCATAAAAGCAAGCAGGCGGTCGCGTGTATTAACTAAATCAACCTTAGCGCCTAGGCCTTTAAATATAGAAGCATACTCACAACCAATTACACCAGCACCGTATATAAGTACGCGGTGAGGGTCGTGCTTAAGACCTAAAATTGTATCGCTTTCGTAAATACGTGAATGCGTAAAATCAACTTCTGGCGGTCGGTAAGGGCGTGATCCTGTTGCTATTACTATTGTTTTAGCGGTAAGTCGCTCGGTTGAACCATCATTTCTTTTGATTTCAATCGTATGCTTATCGACAAAGCTCGCATCACCTTGAAACATATGAATACGGTTACGATCGTAAAAGCTACTACGTAAATTAGATTGCTTAGAAATAACCGAACTAGCATGACGTAAAATATCAGGGAATGTTAAACGGCTAGGACGCTCGCCAATATTAAACAAAGGGTTTGCTTTATATTCGATATAGCGACTAACAGAATGACGAAGTGCTTTTGAAGGAATAGTTCCCCAATGAACACAACCACCACCAACGGCTTCTTGGCGTTCAATAACGGCTACTTTTTTATCATTTTTTGAAAGGTTCATGGCGGTACCTTCACCGCCAGGACCCGTGCCAATAATAATTGCGTCGTATTGGTATGTCACGGGTACTTTTTTTTGTTCTGGTTGTTTGGCCACTGCCACTCCTAAATTAATTAAAAGAGGCTTTTAATAACCTCGCATTAAGTGCTAGCCATGCTTGTTTTTGATTTTCCCAAGCGGCTTCCAGCTCGTGATATTGTGTCATTAATGCCGACTGTTCGCACTGCTTTGCCATGTTATTTTTTTTAACTTCTAACACTTGTTTTTGTAATGAACAGTAATTTTGCAGTTTTTTCAGCAGTAAATCGTACTCTTGTTGTAATAATGTAAGCTTATCTTGCGCTAAAGGCAATTTTGCAAGGCGCGTTTGCGTCCTACTCATTAGCGTTTCGGCCTTTGCTTTTTCGATACGTTCAACAGGTGTGCGCTTTAATTTATTGGCTAAACCAACAGCAGCTAAAGAGCGGATCATCCATTTAGTTGGGTCGTAATGAAACCATTTAATGCCGTTACGGTAGTCACTTGCAAAAATATGGTGAAAGTTATGATAACCCTCGCCGTACGTAAATAACGCTAAAAAGCCGTTATCGCGTGCCGTATTTTTTTCGGTGTATGGGCGAGAACCCCAAATATGTGCAACCGAATTAATAAAAAAGGTAAAATGTTGGCTCAGTACTAAACGTAGTAAACCTGCAAGAATTAACATACCCCACACATCACCAACTAATAAACCAAGTGCAAGCGGCAAGCCTACGTTCATAGCAATAGCAAGCTTTAAGTAGTGCTTGTGTTGCCACATAACGATTTTATTTCGTTGTAAATCACGACAATTAGTATAGTCGTTATAGCTATCGCCTTGGTAGTCACGTAACATCCAGCCAATATGGCTGTACCAAAAACCGTTAGTGGCGGCGTAAGGGTCTTTTATTGGGTCGTCAACTTGGCCATGGTGTATACGGTGATCGCTACTCCAATGCAGCGCACTGTTTTGCAGTGCAAAAGCACCGCCAAGCGCAAAAATAAATTCAACTGCTGGGTGTGCATTATAAGTTTTGTGTGCCCATAGTCGATGGTAACCAGCAGTAATAGATAGGCCCGCATAAAACATGCAGCCTACAAAAGCAATCCAATGTGCGCTGGTAAATCCGTAGCTAATGCCATACCAAGGAGCAAGTGTAATAGCCGCCAAAAAGGTAAGGCTAAAAAATAGGACGTTTGTCCAAATAATCGGTGGTTTATTCATAAGTCTCAATCTCAGCGTACAACTGTAAGCTAAAATAGTATTTCAAACTCTCGTCGTCAAGTATTAGACTGGGGAATTGAGTTAAAATCACTAAATATTCACATAAAATTATTCAGGGAGCTGTTGATGTCGGGTGTTAGAGCGCAACAGAAACAAAAAACACGACAGGCGTTAATTCAAGCGGCATTTAATCAGCTAAGCGCAGATCATAGTTTTTCGAATTTAAGCCTACGGGAAGTGGCGCGAGAAGCAGGTATTGCTCCAACTTCATTTTATCGTCATTTTAAAGACATGAATGAGCTTGGTTTAACCATGGTAGATGAAGCGGGTTTAACCCTTCGTCAACTTATGCGCCAAGCACGCAGACGAATAGCAAATGATGGCGGTAGTGTTATAAATACCTCAGTGGTTACTTTTATGGAGTTTATTGATAATTCAAGCAACCAATTTAGATTGTTATTGCGAGAACGCTCTGGTACCTCTAAAGCATTTAGGGCTGCTGTAGCTCGAGAAATTAAACATTTTATTTTAGAGCTTGCCCATTATTTAGAGAGTGAAACTAAGTGCAACGCTATGCATGCATATATTCAGTCAGAGGCCATGGTGACGCTCGTATTTAATGCTGGCGCCGAAGCGCTTGATATAGAAGGGCAGCAGCGCGATGAACTTGTTGAACGTGTTATTTGGCAACTGCGTTACATTACGCGTGGTGCGTCGCATTACGTAAGAGAAAGCACTAAAGAGATATAGTTTAAAATAATAGCAAAAAGCTAATATAAGCACTGTGCTTTACAGTGCTTATTAATTTAAACATTTCATTGATGTATGCTGTAAAAAAAATCTATAAACCACTTCTATTTTGCATAATAAAACCTTTTTGAATCGCTTTTAAATCTATTTATTGGAATTTTTATGCTTGCGCCCAGCGCTTTGTAATGTTAAAAATGGGTTTCGCTGAACACACACACAAGAAAACAAGATGCATATTATTCGTTTAATTACACTAAAACTTAACCTCTTACTGCTATGGCAAGTAAGCGGGGATTAGTGTGTTTGCATCGAGTTGAACACTAAAAACCCCGCAATTGCGGGGTTTTTTTTATCTCGCGGCTGGGATTAATTGAAATTTGGGTAACATAGGAATGAGGGGCAGTTATGCAAGAGCAAGATAAAGTATGGATTTTTGATACCACCTTACGTGATGGCGAACAGGCGCTTAAAGCAAGCCTTACTGAAGATGATAAAATTCAATTAGCACATACAATTAGCCGCTTGAATGTGGATGTGATGGAAGTGGGTTTTCCGGTTTCGAGCCCTGTTGATTTTCGCTCGGTGCAACGTATTGCAACCGAAGTAAAAGGCCCGATTATTTGTGGTTTGGCACGCTCAGTTGCTAAAGACATTGAAGCCTGTGGCGAAGCACTTCGCACAGCTCAGCAAAGCCGTATTCATACTTTTATTGCTACAAGCCCTTTGCACCTTGAACATAAATTACGTATGAGCTTAGACGATGCAACGGCAATGGCTGTTAAATCAATTAAATTGGCACGTAACTATACTGATGATGTTGAATTTTCGTGTGAAGATGCCGGTCGTACGCCGCATTGGGATTTATGTAAAATTGTTGAGCAGGCAATTAATGCCGGAGCTTCAACTATTAACTTGCCAGACACCGTTGGTTTTGTAACGCCAGACGAATACGCCGCGATGATCCGCCATTTAATGAATAACGTGCCAAATATTGATAAAGCGCGCTTAAGTGTGCATTGCCATAACGATTTAGGCCTAGCAGTAGCAAACTCAGTAGCTGCAGTGCAAGCCGGAGCACGTCAAATTGAGTGTACTATTAATGGCATTGGTGAGCGTGCTGGTAACTGCTCGCTTGAAGAAGTGGCGATGATCATGAAAATGCGCCACGACCACTTAAAAGTATATACCGATATTAAAAGTGAAGAAATTTACCGCGCATCTCGCCAGGTGGCTAAAATTTGTAATATGCCAGTACAGCCAAATAAAGCAATTGTTGGCGAAAACGCCTTTGCACATAGTTCTGGCATTCACCAAGACGGTGTATTAAAAGCGCAAAATACTTATGAGATTATGTCGCCAGAAAGCGTTGGTGTGCCAAGCAACCAATTAAATATGACTTCGCGTTCGGGTCGTCATGTTATTGAGCATCGCTTAGAAGAGTTAGGCTATCAAAAATCTGATTACGATATGGATGGCTTATATAAAAGCTTTATCGAATTGGCTGACCAAAAAGGCACAGTATACGATTACGACCTTGAGGCGATGATTTACTTTAATCAAATTAACGACAAAGACGAAAAATACCAATTAGAATTTGTTAACTCAGCCTCTAACTCACAATCGGTAGCAAGTTCTACGATTGGAATGCGAATTGATGGCGAAGCTAAACAAGAGGCCGCGACAGGTAATGGTCCAGTAGAAGCCTCGTTTGCAGCCATTGAGCGCTTAACCGGTATGAGCGTTGAAATGATTGAATATAACTTAGAAGCGACAGGTCAAGGTGCAAGCTCATTAGGCCAAGTAAATATTATAGCTAAATACGATGGTCGACCTTACCACGGTGCGGGCATTGCAGCGGATGTGGTTGAAGCGTCGGTACGCGCCATGATCCGTGTTTATAACTTAATTTATCGTGCACAAAAAGTGTCTGATTTAAAACAACAAAGGAAAGCAGGATGAGTAAAACAAACTACAGCGTTGCAGTGTTAGCTGGCGACGGTATTGGTCCAGAAGTAATGGCAGCAGCAGAGCAAGTACTTGATGCTGTGAGCAATAAGTTTGGTTTTACCCTAAACCGCGAACATTATGCAATTGGCGGCGCAGCCATTGACGAATTTGGTAAAGCATTACCAGAGAGTACACTTACTGCATGTGAAAACTCAGACGCTATTTTATTTGGTTCGGTAGGCGGTCCTAAATGGGAAAACTTACCACCAAACGAGCAGCCTGAGCGTGCATCGTTATTGCCGCTTCGTAAGCACTTTGGTTTGTTTTGTAATTTACGCCCTGCACAGTTATTACCTGCATTAAGTGCAGCGTCGCCACTTCGCGCTGATATTAGTGAAAAAGGTTTTGATATTTTGTGCGTGCGCGAACTAACTGGCGGCATTTATTTTGGTGAAAAAGGCCGCAGTGGTGAAGGCGCAGAAGAGTTTGCATTTGATACGCAAACATACTCACGAAAAGAAATTGAACGTATTGCACGCTTTGCTTTTGAAGCGGCAAAACTACGTAGTAACCACGTAACGTCGGTAGATAAAGCCAATGTATTAGCATCAAGCGTATTATGGCGCGAAGTAGTAACCGAAGTTAGTAAAGACTACCCAGAAGTAAGCCTAGATTACATTTATGTAGATAACGCCGCTATGCAGTTAGTTAAACAGCCTAGCCAGTTTGACGTACTACTTTGCGATAACTTATTTGGTGATATTTTGTCAGATGAGTGCGCCATGATCACAGGCTCAATGGGCTTATTACCATCGGCAAGCTTGAATCAATCGGGCTTTGGGTTGTACGAGCCAGCAGGCGGTTCAGCACCAGATATTGCAGGTAAAGGCGTTGCAAACCCAATAGCACAAATTTTAAGTGCCGCATTAATGCTACGTTACTCGTTAGGGCAAGACGAAGCTGCTCGCACAATTGAAAAGGCAGTAGCAGAAGCCGTAGAAGCAGGCGTTGGCACACCAGATATATATCCACATGCAGGTTACAGCACAAGCGATGTGGCAGCAGCCATCGTTTCACGCATTTAATAACATATTAAAGTTGCAGCACCGTTATGCTGCAACTCAAACAGATTAGGGAATTAGCAAGTGGCCCAAACGTTATACGAAAAAATTTGGCAAGCACATACCGTTGCCAGCATAAACGAGCAAACCGACTTACTTTATATTGACCGCCATTTAGTGCATGAAGTTACTTCTCCGCAGGCCTTTGCAGGTCTACGTGAAAAAAACCGTACTGTACGTTGCCCAGAAAAAACTTTTGCAACGATGGATCATAACGTATCGACTAAAAGCCGCTCATTAGATGCCGCAAGCGAAGTATCTAAAAACCAATTAATGGCGCTTGATAAAAACTGTAAAGAGTTTGGTATTGTACTTTACGATTTAAACTCAATTAACCAAGGCATTGTGCACGTAATGGGCCCAGAGCAAGGTATTACTTTGCCAGGCACAACCATTGTATGTGGCGATAGCCATACTTCTACGCATGGTGCGTTTGGCGCATTAGCGCATGGTATTGGTACTTCTGAGGTTGAGCACGTATTAGCAACGCAAACGCTACAGCAAAAAAAGGCGAAATCGTTAAAAATTCAAATTAATGGTGTATTGCGTCCAACGGTTACGGCTAAAGATTTAATTATGGCGGTAATTGGCAAGTTAGGTACCGCTGGTGGCACAGGTTATGTAGCTGAGTTTTGTGGTGCAGGCATTGAAGCGCTTTCAATGGAAGCCCGTATGACGCTATGTAATATGAGCATAGAAATGGGTGCAAAAGCGGGTTTAATTGCTTCTGACCAAATTACTTATGATTACTTAAAAGGTCGTCCGTTTGCACCAAAAGGCGCAGATTTTGATGCAGCCGTTGAATATTGGGAAACATTAAAAACAGATGAAGGCGCACACTTTGATTTAGTTGTTGAGCTAAATGCCGACGACATTCAGCCACAAATTACTTGGGGCACAAGCCCAGAGCAAGTAATTGGTGTTGATGAGTGCATACCTGATCCAGATAAAGAGCCAGATTTAATTAAAGCCGATGCTATTCGCAGCGCACTTAAATACATGGACTTAAAAGCGGGCGATAAATTATCAAGCGCAAAAGTAGACACGGTATTTATTGGCTCATGTACAAATAGCCGCATTGAAGATTTACGCGCAGCTGCAAAAATTGTTGAAGGCAAACATGTTGTAGCCGGCATAGAAGCATTAATTGTACCGGGTTCTGGTTTAGTTAAAAAACAAGCTGAAGACGAAGGTTTAGCCGATATTTTTAAAGCCGCTGGCTTTGAATGGCGCGAACCAGGTTGTTCTATGTGTTTAGCGATGAATGATGACCGCCTAGAAGCAGGCAAGCGTTGTGCATCTACGTCTAACCGTAACTTTGAGGGTCGCCAAGGTCGTGGCGGGCGTACCCATTTAGTTAGCCCCGCAATGGCTGCAGCCGCTGCAATACATGGTCACTTTGTTGATATTAGAGGAGAAGCCTAATGAGCGTATTTTTTAGTGGCTTAATGGCCCCACTTGATAAAAACAATGTTGATACTGACCAAATTATTCCTAAGCAGTTTTTAACATCAACTAGCCGTGAAGGTTTTGATGCTGCATTATTTTATGATTGGCGCTACCTAGATAACGACGAGCCAAACCCTGACTTTATTTTAAATCGCCCTTGTTACCAAGGTGCAAAAATATTATTAACGCGCGATAACTTTGGTTGTGGCTCATCTCGTGAGCACGCTCCATGGGCGCTTAAGCAATATGGTTTTGAAGTAATTTTGGCTGAAAGCTTTGCAGATATTTTCTTTAATAACTGTGGTAACAACCAAATGCTAGCCATTGCATTACCTGCCGATACGCTTGAGCAATTGTTTGTACTTAGCGAGCAGCACGACGATATTAACATTGAAATCGATCTTGAAAATCAAACACTAACCAGCAGTAAGTTTGCACCAATTAGTTTTGATATTAGTAAAGAGGTAAAAGAGCGTTTGTTAAGTGGTTTAGACTTTATTGGTGTAACCGAAACGCTAAACTCACAAATAGATGCGTTTGAAAAGCAACTGGCTACTGAGCGTTCTTGGCAGTAATTTCTTAACCTGTAATTAAGAATCACGTATTAAAAAGCACGGCAATTGCCGTGCTTTTTTGTGGGTAAATATTAGATGTGGTAGCTAAAGGTTAATGCCTAAAGTCAGCCATTAACGCCGGTATACCAGGTAACATACCTACAATTGCCATTACAGTGGTAAGTAACACAAACATAATAAGTGGAATCACCCAGCGGCTCATTTTAGTTAGCTCAGCACTGCGCTCTTTACAGCCAATCAGCCCTAAGTTATCAAGTAACATAGTAAGTGACCAACCAAAAGCAGGATTAACTAAGGTCGAAGCAAATACCACAATAGCGGCTGATTGCGTCGTTTTACCTTCGCGCGTCATTTCCATGCCAGCTTCAAGTAGCGGGATAAACACCCCAACAATAAGCGCTACACACAATACAGGCTGCCAAATCGCTAAATCCATAGGGTAACCCCATAAACCAGCAATAATACAAAATAATGCTGTTAAAATAGCGCCAGCAGGGATAGGGCGCTTAGCAATAGCGGCAGGCACAATATAAGTCCCCCAAGAGGAGGCAAAGTTAGCACCACCGGCAAGTGAGCCAAATGTTTGTCTAACCGATGCACTTAGCATGGTATCGTCGATATCCATTTGTACTTTTTCGGTGCGTTGCGGATAGCTTATTTTTTGAAATACTTGATGACCTAAAAAATCCGGTGACCACATGGCAACGGCGAGCACTGCAAATGGGAGTACCACAACAAAGCTTTCAAGTGTTGGTAAACCTAGCATCCAACCCGTGTTATCACCCCACCAGTATGCAGGGTTCATATTTGGTAAACCTGGTGCTGTATGAAATTCAAACGGCGCACCTAAGGCAAAGGCAACTACACCACCAATAAGGCAGCTTAACGGTACGGCCAACCAACGCTTTTTAAAGTGCTCTAATAGCGCATACAATAAAATGGTGGCTAAAATAACAATAAATGCAATGTGTGCCATATCAATGGCTTCTGCCCAAGCAAACAGCTTTTTAACTTGCGAAATAGTACCAATAAACCCTAAATAAATGAGCAACCCGCCACACACACCTTTACTGGTTAGGCGCGCGAGCATACTTCCTCCTTTGGTTATGGCCAGAATAAAACCAAAGGCACCAATGAGTAAACCAAACGCCATAGGGTGACCGCCAGCAGCAACAACAATAGGGATTAGTGGAATAAGTGGACCATGAGTACCGGCTAAGTTGGCTGTTGGTAAAATAAAGCCCGAAAACAAGATGATAAAAATAGAAACAATGAGTAATTCGTAGCGCACGTTTTCTAAAACAAATGCATCGCTTAAACCAAGAGGCGCTGCAAATGTTGCCGCAATAGCACCCACCATAACGACTTTACCAATTGTGCCCGCCATTGCTGGAATGGTGTCTTCAAATTCAAATCTGTAGTCTCTAAACGGTAAATTAGGACGCCAGCGCTTAGGCTGCATAATTTGCAGTTCGTGTTCAAGGTACTCGTCGCGGCTATTAAACTCGGAGCTGGGTTTGTGAAGGCTTTCGTAGCTACCGGATGCAGTTTGAGCATCCGTTACTTGCTCGGCTTCAGATGGAGTGCCATCTTGCGGCGTAGTTTTCATATTTTCCCCTGCAACATTGTTGCTACTCAAAATTAAAATACAGCTTTTTCTTAAAGCAATGAATATTGAGCAAGTAGAGTAGATCAGCTTTTAGTAAATGTAGAATAGGCAAAAGGTCTTGTATACCTTGGTTTAATAAATGATTTATAGGTAGGTGAAAAGTAATAAAATGATTTGGTTGGTTATTTTACTATTTTAATCAGTGCCTTATGGTTTTTTCGTGAGTTTGGATATTATTTAATAATGATTATATAGACTATAACTAGCATGTTTATTAATAGTCATCCTTTAGTCTAATAAGGTACTTATGGACATTTTTAGTCACTTAACTCGATTTTTTATAAGTTTTATATTTAAGTAACTGAGTCGTGGTGTTTTTATTGTGATGAAATTACATAAATGTTATTTTTTGAGCAATTGAAATAATAAAGAGCAGATAATGGACTCTATCTCCCCAAAAGCGATTGGTATTTTTTTAGGTGTTCTCTATGGAATATCAATGCGGATTTTTATTGAATTTAGTGAAGCGTTAAATTTTGGCGGCTTAGTTACAATTTCATTTATGTTTTTAGTGCCGGTTGCCATTGGCTATATTCGAATCCATTTTGAATACAATGAGACGCCTAATTTAACTTATCGCCAGATAATTGTGAAAGCATGGCAGCCTATTTTTATATTTTTATTAGTAAGTATTGTTACTCTGTTAGAGGGTAGTATTTGCGTAGCAATGGCATTACCTGCGTTTATGTTTTTCTCAAGTGTAGGTGGCGTACTTGCTGGGTTTATTCGTAAAAGAACAACGCGTAAATCAAATGCGACACTATTATCGGTTGCTTTACTGCCTTTGGCTTTATCGCCAATTGAGCTTAATTTTTTACATTTATCAAAAACGTACGAAGTAACAAATTCAATTACAATTAACGCCCCCGTTGATGTTGTATGGCAACAACTTGCTAATGTGAGTTATATAGATCCGCAAGAAATTCCTTTTTCGTTAACCCAGTTTATAGGTGTACCTAAACCATTAGAGGCAAGTATGAATGCAAGCGGTGTTGGCGCTGTTCGTACAAGTAAATGGCAACAAGGGGTTGTATTTAAAGAGGTAATTACTGATTGGCAACCAAACAAAAAAATGCTTTATAAGTTTGAAATAAATCCAGATTTAATTCCTGATGGTGCATTAGACAAACACGTTAAACTTGGTGGTGAATACTTTTCTCCACTTTATGGTGGTTATCAATTAAGTGAAGACGACAGCGGTAATACCCTTTTAACATTAAAAACCACAGTACAAGATAATACTAATTTTGGGGTTTATTCACGACTATGGGGTGAGGTGATATTTCAAGATTTTCATCATTCACTTTTAACTTTAATGAAAAACAGAGCAGAAAAACAGCTTATCGCAGTTATTTCCCATAGCTAATTTAAGCCGCTATGGTATTAAAAATTATTATAACGAGTGACTTATGAAATTATTAACAGCAACAACTTTATTACTTGCCTCATCAGCAGTATTTGCACGACCAGCACCTTTGGTGTCTATTCCTACTCACGATGCATTTTTTAATAGTATTGCACAACACTGTGGTAAAGCCTTTGAGGGTAAAGTAGCAGTAGATAACGCAAAAGGAGTAAGCTCATTTGCAGATAAAAAGCTGGTTATGCATGTACGTAAATGTACCGACACTGAGTTACAAGTTCCGTTTCATGTTGGTGATGATGCATCACGTACGTGGATTATTACTAAAACGGGCAGCGGCTTGAGCTTAAAGCACGATCATCGTCATAAAGATGGCACTAACGACATATCAACTATGTATGGTGGTCATACTCTTGATGCTGGGTTTGCTCAAATGCAGTCGTTTCCTGCCGATCAGTACTCTAAAGAGTTATTTGTAGAGCAAGGGATTGCACAGTCTGTTGGAAACACGTGGCAAATGTATATTTATCCCGATGTGTTTACTTATCGGTTAATTCGCCAAGGGCGTGAGTTTAAAGTGGATTTTGATTTAACCAAACCAATTACTCCACCATCAGCACCTTGGGGTTATAAAGACTAGTGCTACTTAGTCTTTTTTGCATCAGCTTTAGCTTCGGCTTTTGTTTCACATTGCAGTAAAACATTTAGATCTGGTTGATAGGCGCGTGGTTTGGTTGGAAAACGTTCATACTCTTGCACGCCTTCAAGCACTTTAAGCATAAAAGCTTGTCCACGGCATAAACGATCAGCGTGGCGCAATAAAAATACACTTTGATTAGTGAAGTGCTTGTAATCATCAGACTGAATTTCTAGTTTGTAATTATTGTCACCTAATTTAGTTTGATAGTAATGTACTTTATTATCAAAATCATAGAGCTTTTCTGTTTCGGCTTTTTCAGCAAATGCAGTATTTGAGCTTAAAAGGGTCACCAATGCAGTGCTAATAATTAAGCTTGGTGTATTTAATCCTTTCATAAAAATTTATCCTTTAATTTGTAAAATTTATACCCATTAATAGTTGATATAAGTTCAATTTCATTAAGTTTAGTCTAACACCCAACCAGGAATTATGTGATGTTCAAACAAATAAAACAGCTTTTTGCTGTATTCGATGATCAGCAACCAACGATAGAACCGCATGATTTTAAGACTGCGGTTGCTGCATTATTAATAGAAGTAATGCGTGCTGATAAAAAACTTGAACATAATGAAGAGAAAACCCTGACTGTAACCTTAAAAAAGTACTTTAATTTAACAAATATTGAAGTTGAAGAGCTAACAGGTAATGCAGAGAGTAGCTTAGATGGTGCGATTGACTATTTTCAGTTTTCGAAACAAATTAACGAACATTGCAGCGCTGAGCAACGTATCGAAATTATAGAGCTATTATGGCGCTTAGCGTATGCCGATGGTGAAATAGACCCGCAAGAAGAATATGTTATACGTAAAGTTGCAGGGCTTTTGTATGTAACACATACAGACTTTATCGCCGCAAAAATAGCAGCGACAAAGTAATTATTTATTTAGGTGAGCGCGCAGATTATTTTAGTTTGCTTGCAACACTGACTAACTGATGAGCAAGCGCAGATACTCGCTCTGCAGTAACCGGTTCGTTAATTTGCCCATTTTCGTCAAACAATGTGTGCACAGCGGGTACAGCAAGTTGATCCGCAAGCACTAACGACCCAATACCACTTAATATATCGCGTACGTGATTTAAGCCACGTAACCCGCCAAGTCCACCTGGTGATGCTGCAAACAACGCCACCACTTTGTTACGAAAAGCAGGGACTGCGCCTTGCTCTGTTCGTGACGCCCAATCAATAGCATTTTTAAGTGCAGCGGTAATTGAGCCGTTATACTCTGGGCTTGCCAGTAAAATACCGTCGGCTGCACGTAGTTTGTCTTTTAAAAGCTGTACGTCGCTTGGTGTGCCTTGTGCTTCTATGTCTTCGTTAAATAATGGAATGTTTAATTCGTTTAGTTTTATTATTTCTACTTCAGCACCTGTTTGCAGAGCAAAACGTGCTGCTTCATTAATGATTTTTTGATTAAAGCTTTCTTGGCGAAGGCTGCCTGCTAGGGCGATAATTTTTGGTGCTGACATGTTAATAACCTTTTAATGTTTAAATCTATAACGCTAATGTAGCAAAATTTTGCTTGTAGAAAACCCCAATAAACGCAACACTTATGTGCGTATATGCACATAAGTTAAAGGTAAGCAGCATGGCGATTAAATTTGAAGATTGGCAAGACGTTAAAGTTGCGTTTGAAGTAGCACGGTTAGGTACGTTAACAGCAGCGGCAGAGGAGCTTAATGTGCACCACAGCACAGTGCTTAGACGAATTAATAATCTTGAAAAAAACTTAAACGCACGGCTTTTTCATCGCCATGCTCGTGGCTATAAAGTAACTGAAATTGGCACTAAGTTATTTGCAACGGCGCAAACTATACATAGCTCCTTGGAGCAGTTACATAACGATATAGCTGCAGCCGATAGTACACTTAGAGGGAGTTTATTATTAACAACGGTCAGTGGTTTTATGGACATGCTTGGTGATGTATGTGAGCAATTTCAGGCATTGCATCCGCAGGTACAGCTTGAGGTTATTTTAGAGCAAAAAAGGTTAAGGCTCGATCATGGTCAGGCGCATATTGCAGTACGTGCAGGGCCAAGACCTGATGAGGGGGATTATATTGCCCAGCATTTAGCGCAGCTTTCGTCGGGCTTGTATGCTAATAAGCGTTACATTAATAAGTACGGAATGCCTAAATCGTTAAGTGATTTACAGCAACATAACTTTGTATCGGGCGTGGCGGGTTTTAATGCGCGCGTGCCTTATTTTGCATGGGTTGATGAGCATATTCCTGCATCGCAAGTAAAGCTGCGTGTGTCTGAAACCGCAGAAGCGACTCGCGCAATTATTAAAGGTTTAGGTATAGGCGGATTACAACATGATGTGGCGGCGCAATATACTGATTTAGTACCGATATTACACAATGAGCTACACTGGCCTACCGATATATGGCTTGTAACGCATCATTTAGTGCATCGTACTGCTAAAGTGCAAGCTTTTGCAGGGTTGTTAAAAACACATTTTAGTAAGTTAGCTGCTAATCAATAACTTTAGCAGCATTTTAGCCGTGTTTTAAATGATTATAGTGTTTTTTTTACTTCTATCCCAAGGCGTTTAGCCAAGCGTACCAAGTTAGCTCTATCTAATTCGAGCACTCTTGCTGCTGCTGACCAATTGTAATTATGCTGCTTTAATTGCTCGGTAATTACATTGTATTGCAAAGATTCTACAGCTTGCTTTAAAGGTTGGTTGATTAGGGTATTGGTTGTGCTTTGAGTTTCAACAATTGAATTTGGCTGTGCACTAGGTGTTAAATCACAGTGCTCGCTTGTAATTGTTATTATTGGATTTTGCCATTGGCTTTGTTTCGCTTTTAGCGCACTTCGGCTAATGACATGTTCAAGCTCGCGCACGTTACCGGGCCAATTGTATTGATTAAGCAGTACTTGCGCTTCGGTACTTAGTTTTAATTGTTTTATCCCTAATTTACGTGCTGTTTGCTCAATAAAATAACCTGCCAAGAGTATTATGTCGTGCTCGCGTTTACTAAGTGGTGGCACAGTAATTGGGTAAACACTTAGGCGATGGTATAAATCGGCTCTGAAGCGACCTTGAGCTACTTCTTCTTTTAAATCTCTGTTGGTTGCGGCAACTACGCGTACATCTACGTATTTTGGCGTGTCTTCACCTACTGTTTGTATTTCACCACTTTGCAGCACGCGTAATAGCTTACTTTGCATGGCAAGTGGTAGTTCGCCAATTTCATCTAAAAATAATGTACCGCCATCAGCTAGCTGAAATTTACCTTGGCGCGCATTTTGTGCGCCTGTAAAAGCCCCTTTCGCATGACCAAAAAACTCACTTTCGGCAAGGTTTTCGGGAAGCGATGCACAGTTTAAGTGAATAAGCGGTTGATCTTTTCGGGTTGAATTTAAGTGAATGTTGCGTGCTACCAGCTCTTTCCCTACTCCTGTTTCACCTAAAATAAGCACGCTAAAGTTAGATGCTGCAACGAGTTCAATTTCATTTTTAAGTGTTTGCATTAGCGGGCTTTGACCGATAATTTCGCCGCCATCTCTTGTTAATGCCTCACGATTTAGCTCTTGCACTAGAGCGCTGGAGTGCTGTGCATGCTGCTTGTAGTGGGTAAGCTCTAAAGCTGTTTTAAAGTGCGCACTGCATAGCGTTTGTAAGGTGTTTAGTGTATCAGTACTTATGCTGTTAAATGCATTGGCGTTAAGGCTATCAAATGTAAGTACGCCAAGTAGCGCGTTTTTATCATAAAGAGGTAAACCTAAACACGCATGCACCGGAATATCGCCAGTTTTAGCTAATAGTAGACCATCGTATGGATCGGGAAGCGGGCAGTCGTGTGCAAATTGCAACGCGAGCGTACTTTTGCAAATAGCCTCTAGGCGAGGATGCTCTACAATTTTAAATCGTCTGCCTAAACTGTCGGGCATTAACCCTTTAATTGCCAGTGGCTTTAATTGCTCACCTTGAAGTACTAATAACGCACTTGCATCACTTGGAATAACCCGTTCAACCGTTGCTAGTAATTGCTCAAAGCTGTGCTCATGCAGTGTGCTTTGTGCAAGCTCTAATGCAACTTGTGTAAGATTGAATTGTTGGTTCATGTCAAAATGACCTATACGTGTTTTTATGAGTTAATTTATAGTAGGTCATAAAGACTCATGCTGTAAAGACGTTAAATATAAGCTTTTGAATTTTAATAGTTAAATATATTGGCACAGTATGTGTAATAGCTAAGTAACGTGGTTAGTTACAGAGGTCGCTATGAATACACTGATGCTGAATAATTTAAACTATAAAACACAGTTTAGAGTGTTAAACCAAGCGCTATTGTTTGCTGAATACTTTTTTATTTCGGCGAAAATATTTGCTCATATTGGCATTATTGTTATCAGCGCTATTTTAAAAGTTAGTTACGTACTGCGCTATGTTGCACTGCATGAGTTAGGGCAGGAGATTCGATAATGCGCCCTATAAACTTAACTGAGCCAATGCCAAAACGCGTTGCTATTCATCAAGTATCTCAATGGCCGTTATGGATGCTCGCTTTTAGACCTTTCTTTTTGGGCGGTGGCTTATTGGCATTTTTGTCGGTGGGGTATTGGCTACTTATTTTAACTGGTCATGCAAGTTGGTACTTAGCAATGCCCGCTACATTATGGCACGCGCACGAAATGCTATTTGGTTTTGCTGGGGTTGTCGCTGTTGGCTTTTTACTTACCGCCGCACAAACATGGACAGGCGTTGCGAGTATAAGTGGCAAAGCACTTATGTGGCTTACTGTTGTATGGATTGCAGCACGCTTAGCATTTTTTGTAGTACTGCCAGATATTGCTCATTTTAATTTATATGCTGCACTTACATTACAAGTTGCTTGGTGGTTAGGCGCCATAGCAGTGCTGGCTAATATGTTATTAAAAGCCAATAGCAAAAATAACTATCCGTTTTTAGCTATTTTAGCTGTGTTATGTGCGCTCAATACGTTGTATTTAATACTTGTTTTAAAACAAAACATGCAGCTTGCACTTGCTGTTGTTGATACCGCAGTATTGGTCATTACCTTACTTGTTGGCATTGTAGCGGGTCGCGTTTTACCTTTTTTTACTGCCAAAGGGTTGAGTTTAACCGAACAAGTGCGCACTCCTAAAATAGATAAAGCTATTTTGTATTCATCTATTTTTGCCATTACGTTATTTTTTATCAGCAAATTATTTTTAAGTTCTATTAGCCCAGCTTTAGTTTTAGCCGGTGTAGCTGCACTGCACTTAGTACGCGCTTGCTATTGGTGGAACGTTAACGTGTTAAAAGTGCCCTTATTGTGGTCTTTGCATTTTTCGTATTTAGCGTTAGGTGTTGGCCTAATGCTGGTGGCAATAAGCTTTTATAGCAGCGCAGTAGTATTTAAAGATGCGCTGCACTTAATCACTATTGGCACAATAGGTATGATGATTTTAGCAATGATGACTCGTGTATCGCATGGTCATACAGGGCGTACGCTCACTATTCCTCATTATATGGCTGTTGCTTTTGCACTTGTGTTAGTAGCCGCAATTACTCGTTCATTACTCCCTTTTATTATTGGACCACACTTAGCTTGGCAAATAAGTGCTTTGCTTTGGTTGGTGGCTTTTTCATTATTTTTAATTCACTGCACACCTATATTAACGCGGCGTCGTGTTGATGGGCGCCGTGGTTAGTTTACCCATAGGAAAACACATATGTTATCTGATAAAACCATTGAGATCGTAAAAAGTACTGTTCCATTATTAGCCGAGGCGGGAACGGTTGTTACCGATCATTTTTATAAGCGTTTATTTAGCCATAATCCTGAGCTTAAAAATATTTTTAATATGGCGAATCAAGATACAGGTCGTCAGCAATTTGCACTTTTTAATGCGTTGGCTGCGTATGCACAAAATATTGATAATTTAGCTGTATTAAAAGAAGCACTAACGCGTATTAACCATAAACATACGAGCTTAAATATTTTACCTGAGCATTACCCTATTGTAGGTGCACACTTAATTGGTACGCTTAAAGAGCTTCTTCCTGAGCAATTTACTCCCGATGTTGAATACGCTTGGCGCGAAGCCTACGGTGTACTTGCTGATATTTGTATAACCGAAGAAGCCGCTTTGTATGAGCATAGTAAAAATAAACACGGTGGCTGGGCGGACACTCGTGCGTTTGAAATAACCAACAAACAGGCTGAATCAGAACTAGTAACAAGCTTTACACTTACGCCAGTTAATGGCGAAGCTGTTATTACGCATAAACCAGGGCAGTATTTAGGTATTAAAGTTAAGCCAGAGGGCGCTGAATATGAAGAAATTCGCCAGTATTCTATTTCGCAAAAAAGTAACGCTAAAAACTACCGTATTAGTGTTAAAAAAGAGCTACAGCCAAAGCCTGGCATGGTGTCTAATCATTTACACTCATTAGAGCAAGGCGCTATTGTTGAGTTGTACCCACCAGCGGGAGATTTCTTTTTACGCAATAACACAAACCCAGCAGTATTTATTTCAGCGGGTGTAGGGCAAACGCCAATGCTAGCAATGCTCGAAACGTTATTAAGCGATAACTCTAATCAAAATATTATGTATTTACATGCCTGCGAAAATACTCAGCAGCATTCGTTTTCAAAACATTTAAATGATTTAGCAACGAAAAATAGCCATTTGCAAATAATGACTTGGTTTAATCAGGTGACAGAGGGCGCTGACTTTACTGGGTTAATGAACTTAAGCGTAATAGAAACACAGCTACCATTAAGTAATGGTGACTTTTACTTATGTGGCCCTGCTGGTTTTATGGCATTTATAAAAAACCAATTACTTGAACTAGGTGTTAAAAGCGAAAATATTCATTATGAAATATTTGGTCCGCATCAAGACTTGTAATAGCGTTTTAAAATAAAAAAGGGCGCGCAGTATTATTACTGCGCGCCTTTATTTTATAAATTCACGGTACTTTAAAGCACTTTATAACTCTATACAGGTAACGCCTTTAAGAACCGTTGTAAGTTCTTTTTTAGGATAATAAAGCTCGCATTGGTTATTACGCGTTTGCAAAATAAACTTTTCAGACTTCATATTATGCGCGCCCATAATTACTCTGCCATCAGGCCCTTTACTCATTGCATGATCTATTAGCAGTTCGCTACGCTTGGTAAATACCGAATCGGCAAGCGTTACTAATGCGCCTCCCTTAGCTTGTTGTATTGCCTGCTGTAGTGTTGCAATAATACTGGAGTTTACACTCGTTAATATTGCTGGTTTAGCCGGTTCACTATTTATACTGGTATCTTTTACACCTTGGCATCCGCCTAAAAAAAATAAGGTGGCTAATGGGAGTAGTAATTTAGCCATTATTTTTCCTCACTCAGCGTTGGCCAAGTTAAGTCCATATTACGTTGAGTAAATTGCGTGGATACATTTAAAGGAGCTAGCGACTCTTGTGTATTTGAAAAGCTTACAGGTTCTGCTTTTGCTGCAGTCGCTGTTCTGATTGGGCAACTGCCATTTTCAACATGAAATAATGCGGTGGCTAAAACAGCCTCGTTGCTGTCGCCTAATTGATGATCAAAGTCGTCCTCAATTTTACAACCTTGCACATCGGCATTAAATTGTGGCGTAGGGGTTGGTGAAAAACCAGCCGCGTATTCGCCAAACCCTTGATTATTTACACCACTAAACTGGATAGTGTAATAGGTTGTTGCGCAGTTATGAGTTGGGGTAAAGCCATACGGCTTACCGCATGTTGTGTCGCCAATTAAAATAACTTCTGCGTCTATACCTTTTAAACCATTAATAAAAGCTTCTGATGCCGAACAGGTGTCCGATGTACTTAATACATAAACCTTAGATAGGTTTAAATCGGGTAAGGTTTCACCCGTGCTAAAAAAAGTAGAGTAATCTATTTCTTCATCAATAAATGGAAAAGGCGAATCAACTAGTTGCTTATCGTTTTGTTGAGTTTGGTAATAAAAACGGTTTTGCACATTAGCGCTACCCGCAACCATATAAGCCAATTGCGCCGATAGTGCCAATAAACCACCGCCGTTATATCTAAAGTCGATCACAAGTTCGTCAACTCTATCGGCTTTAAATTTATTTACCGCATCAATAAGCCCTTCTTGGGCAATGCTTATATGGCTATTAAACTGCATATAACCTACGTTTGAACCATTTGCGGTTGTAATCGTTTTAACGTTTTGAACAGGTGTTTGCTCAATATTGCCAGCGGTTACATTAAATGTTTTTTCGGCGCCATCATTACTTTGTACAACAATAGTATGTGAGTCGCCGTTAGTTGGACTAAATAAACCTTCGTTAAGGGTATCTATACCCGATTCTGTATTGGTAGTTATACTTACACCGTCAACCGAAAGTACGGTATCACCACGTTGAAAACCTATTTGGCTTGCTGGTGAGCCGTCCTCAAGGTAAGCAACACGCAATATGCGGTCGGCTGAATCGCCAATAAACGCCCAATTTATACCGTAACCAGAAGTAACGCCCGATTGCGCTTCTTGAAAATAATCTTCAGTGGGTTCTGAAAAGTGAAAGTTATCTTTTTTTGCACCAGAGTCGGTAAGCTGCTCTGTTTTTAACTGGGCGAAGTAATCGGCTACTGTGGCAAAGCTCTCAGGGTCGTTATCGGCAATCTCGTCATACCAAAGGTAGGTTTCATCACTCCAAGAGCGAAGCCATAGTTTTTCGTAAAGGGCTGAGCCTACTTGATCTGGGTAGGGAGCGTTGTTATTAAATGGATCGTTACCTGTACGAGGCGTTTCACAAAAGTTTTTTAAATCATTCGATTGTTCGAATACACCGGCAGTCCATGTTGGTGTACTGCTAATTGGTGGTGCAGTTGGCGTTGTAGGTATAGGAGTTGGGGTCGTATCCATACTGCTCCCGCCGCCACAACCAACTAAAGTAAAACCCGAAAGTGCAGCAATAATAGCAAGCGAAGTTTTATTATTTTTAAACATACTAAGTACTTCATGTAAATAAGTTGTTTAAAATTTTACAACACTCGCTTATTTATTCAACACTTTTGGCCCTACTTGTGTAAATGAGAGTAAAAGCATTACAATTTTTTTGTATCGTCTTGTAATGCAATTGCTTGTTTTTTCCATGCATTAAATAGCTTTTGTTGTTTATCTGATATTTTTAAACCGTATGTTTTTTGCATATAAGCATAGGTGTCGGCTATACGTTTGCGAGCATTAACAGGTGGCTCTACTACGCGTTGCTTAAAGTTTACTTTTACCTCGCAGCGACCATACTGTGTTGCGTTTTCGCTTAGCATACCAAAACGATAATTAGAGCGATCTGCATTAATTTCTCCAATAGCAGGAGCTAAGTTGTTTATATCAGCTTCCATGGCTCTAAACTTGGCACTTACTTTACGACAATTTTTTCGCCCGCCATCTTGCCAACACTGTAATTGATGACCAAATTCCCATGCCGGAACTATATGTTCCCACTCAATACGCAACGCTCGCACATTTACTTTACCTGAGCGGGTAAGAGTATTACGCGGTACATAACCACAGTTAGTAGGATCAGGAACAAGTTTTTTACCTTCTTTTTTAATATCGCAGCCGCAATAAATGCTTTTAGCGTTGTCAGGTAGGGTTTTAATTAGATGTCTTTTTGCAGTTGAAAAACGGGTAAATTGTTCGGCCGATACCGAAACGCACACACAACAAGCCAATAAGGCTAGAATAAATCGAGTCATATCCATCACAAATGTGAACTACAGGAACAAGTATTTTAAAGCCTTGAAGATAAAAGATAAAGTTAACTTAAAGGTGATGCTGAGTTATTAAAAAAGTTTGATTGTTTTGTATTCAAAGTCATTTATATTATTCATTTATTTCTTACTAATTACTGTATTTAAATTGCACAAAACTATAGTTTAAGGAGTATGCTTAAAGCTTATTTAGTATGGGGATTTGGATAGCAAATGAAATTTGTTGATTATTACGCAGTGCTTGGAATATCGTCTGATGCGGACGATAAAGCGGTTAAAGTGGCTTATAAAAAGCTAGCCAGAAAATATCACCCAGATGTAAGCAAAGAACCTCAAGCAGAAGATAAGTTTAAAGAAGTAGCAGAAGCTTACGAAGTCATCCATAACAAAGAAGAACGCACAAAATACGATGAGTTACGTCGTCATCAACAAAGCCGTGCTCGTCAGCAACAAGGTAGTTATGGTGGTAACAATGGCTCTTCGCAAAGTAATTACCAGCAAAGTGATCCTCAAACCGATCAAGAATTTTCTGATTTTATTAATTCAATGTTTGGCGGGGGCGGTGGATTTGATCGTTCCGGGCAGAGCAGAAGTAACGCTACTCGTGCGCAAAAAGGACAAGATGTGGAAATAGAGTTCCCAGTATTTCTTGAAGAAACTTTAGTTGATACCGTTAAGCCTATTGAGTTTATGTTACCGCAGCGAGATAGCAGTGGTCGTGTGTCTGAAATTAAAAAATCGCTTAAAGTGAAAATTCCTGCTGGTTCAGTAAATGGCGAACGAATTAGGCTAAAAGGGCAAGGCGGATTAGGGTCGGCGAATGGGCAAAACGGTGATTTATATTTACAAATTAGCTTAGTGCCTCACCCATTATTTGATGTTGAAGGTTGTAACCTAAATATAGTCGTTCCTCTTGCACCATGGGAAGCTGCTTTAGGTACAAAAATAAATTTACCTACGTTGACAGGCAAAATCCAATTAACTATCCCTTCTAATAGTCAGTCTGGTCAGCGTTTACGAATTAAAGGTAAGGGATTAATTAGTAAAAAAGCTAAAGGTGATTTATTTGCTGTCCTTAAAATTGTCAATCCAGCATCTATTGACGATACAAGTAAAAAGCTCTGGGAAGAGTTAGCCGAAAAAGCCCATTTTGATCCACGCAGCAACTGGAGTAAATCATAATGCAAATTATCGTGACACAAAAAGACGATTTACTTACTAGCCAAGAACTATGTTTGAGCAGTGATATTAACGAAGCAATTTTATATGAGCTAGTTGAGCACAGTATTGCGGTTCCAATTGAAGGGGAACGTGCTACAGAATGGCAATTTACGGTTTCTACAGTCACCTTAGTTAAAAAGGCAGCGCGGATTAAGCATGATCTATCGCTAGATTGGTCGGCAATTCCTTTAATTTTACAATTACTGGATGAGCGTGATGAGTTAATTAGCGAAAACGAAATGCTAAAACAGCACTTGAGCCGATTTAAACACTTCGAATAAAAAGCTTTAATATTATAGGGTGAGCAAAGGTATGTATTACTATTATTTAGTTAATACATACTCTTTGATTTGGCTTTTCATTTTCGAAATGAATATGATTATTTTGATTTGCTCTTACTTTTAACTCTAATGAACCGCTTACGTCTAATATTTTGTACAAGTAGTAATATTCCACTTAGGCAAAAAAGTACGCTGGTTGCTGCAAAACTAATAAGTAACGGATTATTAAAATCTTCTCGTTCATCGTAATCCATAATATGTAGCATCCAAAAAAAGTCGAATATTCGCCATAGTGTGCTGCGAACAGTAACGACTTTGCCGTTATTAGCAGATAAGTAGAGAGTTGTATTAAATGTATCGTCAAACTGTACTTGCCAAATGTTTGATTTGTAACCGACCTCTCTCGTACCTTGTTTTAAAAGTAATGTGCTAACTGGTTGGGCGTGTATGAGTAAGTGTGCTTTAGCATTTGCGGTAATTTGTATTTTAGTTGGTGGCTCAAAAGGGCGACCAGTTATCCCATTAAAGCTTTGTTGCTCATCTTTATTTTTAACTGTAATTATAGGCGTAGTTAAAAAGCTCTCAAAGATTATTTGAGTGGGATTAGCTACCTGAGATGCAATGTAGTCAAGGGATGCAATATAATCAGCTTGAGTAAATGAGTTATTAAGAGTTCGTGTTGCTAAGTGTTTCCCATGAACTTTTTCAAGAGGAATGGCGCTCATTATTAAGCCGCCTAATAGCCATGCTAAAATTTGCAATGCGAGCAAATAACCAAGCCACTTATGTAGCTTTCGGGCTGGCTTAAATATATTTTTCATGCGCTTTTATCTTATTGTTTTTGATGGTGAGTTAAATGTGCTCTTATTTTTTAGCTTACTGTAACTATTCAAAAATAAAAGCGATTAATGATTACGAAGCACTTTTATAAATTGTTGTTTGCTCATTCCTTGTTTGCGAAGTACATATACTAATTGTCATTTTTAATATGTGGTCTATGACTGCCATAAAGCTCCTCCCCAATAATGGTTAGTATAGTTTATAAAGTGATATGAACGTATTTCGTACTTTGAATATGTTTATACCAACAATGCTTAAAATCTCAAAAGTATTGTTAAAGGAGCAAATAAAGTGCCAAAAAACACTCAAAAGTGGCTACTCACTATATAAAACGACTAATACTGCATAGTTGATTTGGTATAAACAGGAAACTGCGTTAAAGTTTGCAGTGTAATCATTAAAGGATAAATACGAAACGATGTCGGAAATTCAATTTTTAAATGTAGATCTAGAGCTTGAGTCAAAGCAAGATATTAGCCTGCTTGTAGCAGATTTAAAAAAAGTCGCTACGATTTTACATTATGACAAAGACGAATACCGTCAATTAGCGCGTATAGAAGTGAGCGGTGCTGTAAAAACACCTGATAAAGCAATAAACCACTTATGTGAGCTTATCGAGTCATGTTCACGTAATGCGTTAAAACAATGGTTAAGTTGCTCGCGCAGAACGTTTGATATTGGCTTTGAATCAGGCACTTCTCCTAAATGCTTTAACCAAGCTTTAGACGCAGATACATTATTACGTATATCTGCGATAGGTGCAGGTATGGAAATTACAATTTACCCAATCGAAAAATAATAGTAATTTAATTATCTTCGCTCTACGACTGCTGCGGTCATTTTTGATACGCAGCAAAGCTCATTGCGACTATTTGTAATTTTTATCTCCCAAACTGAACTGCGCTTCCCAATATGAAATGCTTTTGCTGTGGCAGTTAAAGTGCCGTTGCGAGATGCTTTTAAATGACTAGCGCTAATTTCTTGCCCAACACAATAAAATTTAGATAGGTCGACTACAAAGTTAGCTGCATAACTTGCCACTGTTTCGGCAAGGACTACGTTAGCACCACCATGTACCATGCCCATTGGATTATGATGCTCAGGAATGGCTGGCATAGTTGCTACAAGGTAGTCCTCACCAATTTCGCTTATTTCAATCCCCATGGTTTTCATCAGCGTACCTTGACCATTTATGCCCTCGTCTAGTTGTTTGCAAAACTCTAAAGTAATAGGTTGATACCAAATACTCATAACCACTCCTTTCACATTAAAAACCTAGTTTATACATTTTTAAACACTTTCGAACAGACATGATTTTAAAAATACCTAAGATAGAGCCAATTACTTCTGTTTTTGATAGGCACTTAGGATGAGAACAATCATAGTACTAACGGTATTGGCAACAAGCTTTTTAACTACTGCACAAGCTGCAATTAATAACCAAATAGATGTTGGGTTTTCTGATTTGTCGGGCTCTGATAACCGCTTTGTAGGTGCAAGGTACCGATACTTTACAAGTAATTTAGATCAACTTTCAGGTCCGCATTCAATAAAAAGTCATTTAAACCAAGTAACTAATTTTGCTGTAGGTGGATTTGCAAGCGATGATGTGGAATATGTAAATGCAGACGCCACCTATTATGGACCACTAGGGTTAATTTTAATGGGGGGAGTAGAGCGTTTAACTGATAACCAAGGCTATTGGCGTTCTCGAGACTATTTAATAAAAGGGTCGCTCGGAAAGCAAATTAATGAGGAGTTACAATTAGGTTTTAGTGTTTTTTATAATAGAGAAGAGGATCGCTCACACCTATTAAATACCTACACTAATACAGATACACAATGGCGTTACGCTCCTTATGTACGCTATACAGCAATTACTGATAATCAGGGGTGGGATTTAGAGTTAAAGCAAATTTCAGGGAAAAATCGCAATATCGAAGGGCGGGCTAATTACTTTGTAAATCAAGATTGGTCGGTTGGTTTAATAGCTAATGTTCAAAACAGTGATTACGCCAGAGATAATTACGAGTTACAAACGCAATATTGGTTTGCTCCTCATGTAGCTGTTAAATTTGGATTAGGGTCTTCCTTCGATTCTGATAGTGGTTTAAACAGTGCAAGCTTGTTATTAACAGGGCGATTTTAAAGCGTAATTTAAATTTGCGATTTTTATTTAACTGTATATACTCACAGTTAAATGTACTGTATGGAAAACCAGTTGTATGCGACCATTAACGAAGCGCCAAGCTCAAATACTCGAATTAGTTAAAGTTTTTATTAAAGACACTGGTATGCCTCCTACACGTGCCGAAATTGCACAAACATTAGGTTTTAAAAGTGCCAATGCCGCAGAAGAACACCTAAAAGCACTCGCTAAAAAGGGTGTTATTAAAATGAAGCCAGGCGCAAGCCGTGGTATTCAGCTTGTTGAGGAAGAAGAGCCTGAACAATTAGGCTTACCTCTAATTGGTCGAGTAGCGGCTGGTGAACCTATTTTAGCGCAAGAGCATGTTGAGAGTCATTGCAAAATTGACCCATTAATGTTTAAACCTGCTGCCGATTTTTTACTACGCGTTAACGGCATGAGTATGAAAGATATAGGTATAATGGACGGCGATCTCTTAGCTGTACATAAAACCCAAGTTGCTGAAAACGGACAAGTTGTAGTTGCTCGTGTTGATGACGATGTAACTGTAAAACGCTTTGAAAAAGCGGGTAAAAAAGTATTACTTCATCCTGAAAACGATGATTTTTCGGCAATTGAAGTTGATCTAGAAAATGAATCTTTTAATATTGAAGGTTTAGCTGTTGGGGTTATTCGTAACGCTGACTGGATGTAATTTAAAAACATTTTTTGGTTATTATATTTATTAATGCGTGCTTTTTAGCGCGCATTTTTTATATGGCTCATATATTAGTTACATAACTAATATAGTATTTCTCATAATTTACCTTCGTTTGCTTATTTACCGACCTTAAATCCTGCCTATTTAGTTTATGTATACAAATGCTTATAGCCTCATTTTTTGATCATGCTATTAAAAATTATGTTTATTTATAAAGCGGTTAAATTAAAAAATTGTAGT
The DNA here is from genome assembly GCF_011378875.1 of Pseudoalteromonas sp. Z9A5. Lineage (NCBI taxonomy): Bacteria > Pseudomonadati > Pseudomonadota > Gammaproteobacteria > Alteromonadales > Pseudoalteromonadaceae > Pseudoalteromonas > Pseudoalteromonas sp. Z9A5. Next base: position 64,048 of record NZ_WTLC01000018.1, on the reverse strand, counting down.
TAATTAATGCAATGTAATGGGTTTATTTCTTTTTTCAGTTATTCATTTAATGGTATTCTTTATAATCTTACTTATAAATAAATGGCTCTCTTTATGAAGCAGTTATGGCTTGGGTTAATCGTTGTTTTAGCTTTGTTTTTGTCAGCATGTTCAAATGAAAATATTCCATCAGATGTAGATGCATTAGTTTACAAAAATGCAAAGCCACTCTCTGACTTTAAGTTGAACGATCAGCGTGGCGAGTTAGTTACTAAGCAACGATTTTTAGGACAATGGAATTTAGTTTTTTTAGGGTACACAAGTTGCCCTGACATTTGCCCGCTAACGCTTGCTAAGCTAAATGCGGTGTATAAAAACTTACAAGCAGACTATCCATTGCAAATTTGGTTTTTATCGGTAGATCCAAAACGTGATACGCCAACTAAACGAAAGCAATATATAGATTATTTTAATTCTGAATTTTTAGCTGTATCGGGACCACATAAAGATCTTTTTCCACTCGTTAGGGAGCTAGGCTTAATTTATGCCATTAACGATAGCAGCGAATCGGAGTATGCAGTTGATCACAGTGCCTCGGTGGCTATGGTTGATAAAAATGGTTCGGTAAGAGCTATTTTTAAACCAGAATTTAGACAAGGTGGCGTGCCATTAATTAATGCGACTATTTTAACTGAAGAGTTTAAAAAAATAGCGGATTACTATAAAAACTAATTTATTATTTTTACCTATTTTAAAAGAGCTCTAAGACCTGTCTATCTTTCGAGATTGAATTTACAGCAGAGCGTTTGATTTTTAGGTAAGGCGGGGCCTATGTAGTCTATGTAGTCTATGTAGTGTGGTTGTTCCCCATAAATAGGCTAAACAACGCATAAAAACCAAATACACGCAGCCCTTTGCGTTCTCCTTGGAGCGATTAACTCTTTGTTGTCTACATGGATTTAGTTAAGGGGCATGAGCAGGACGCGGAAGCTTTGCTCGGTTTTACTTATGCTTACATTGATGTAAGCCAGTAGAGTAACGCAGGAGCAGTTACCAATTCCACTAGGTTACAAACCTCGCGCCGCGATTGAATCGCCCCTAGATAAAACAAATTCTAATCCTGAAAGGTCAACAGACCCTAAGCTCCTTTTTTGTTTTTAGCAGCAAAATAAATTTAATTAAGCATTTTATGGCAATTTCAATAACTAGGGCTAAGCTTTTGTTATGAATTGAATTGACAGGGAATGCACTTACTAAATGCTAAAACTTCCTAATGAACTTGCTATTACGCAAGTTGAAATACTACATCAAAATTTACTACTAGAACTCAATAGCAAAGATGATATCTGCCTTGATATTAGCGATGTAATTTTTGCCGATACTGCTTCAATTCAACTTTTATGCGCCTTGCAAAAACACTTACTTACTACTCACCATAAAATAATTTGGAGTGGTAAAAGTGATGTTTTAACACACGCAATTAATCAACTTGGCTTAAATCAATATTTAATACTTGAAAGTAAAGATTAGGAGTTTATATGAAACGAATTTTAGCAGTTGATGACTCTGCATCAATGCGTCAGATGGTGAGTTTTACTTTGAAGACCGCAGGGTTTGATGTAACTGAAGCAAAAGATGGAAGTGAAGCATTAGCTATTGCTAAACAACAAGGTTTTGATGCCGTAATTTCCGATGTAAATATGCCAATAATGGACGGTATAACATTAATACGAGAGCTCAGAAGTTTACCAAGTTATAAGTTCACTCCATTACTAATGCTTACAACAGAGTCTGGTTTAGACAAAAAAATAGAAGGCAAAGCTGCTGGTGCAACCGGTTGGATTGTAAAGCCATTTAACCCTGAACAATTATTAGCGGTTATTAAAAAGGTTATTCGGTAATTTAGGAGCGCAGCGTGAGTATAGATTTAAGTCAATTTTTTGAAGTTTTCTTTGAAGAGAGTTTTGAAGGCCTAGATACCATGGAGGCTGAGCTTTTAAACTTACTCCCTGGTGAGGAAGACTTAGAAACTATTAACACCATTTTTAGAGCTGCCCATTCTATTAAGGGAGGTAGTGGTACTTTTGGTTTCAATGCGGTTGCAGATTTTACTCATGTACTTGAAACGCTATTAGATCAAATACGACAAGGTGAACGAAAACTAACTACAGAGCACGTTAATTTATTACTTAAAGCGGTAGATTGTTTACGCGCTTTATTGGCTGGATTGCAAGCAGAGCAAGAGCCAGATTTAACACAAGCTACCTCATTGCGAATAGAATTTGAACGAGTGCTGGGTATGAAAAGTGAAACCCCAGAACTAGATATTAAAAAGGAATTGGAAAAGTCGGGAAGTAATACTTATCGAATTGATTTTAAGCCTCATCAGCATTTATTTAAAACAGGTAATGAGCCGCTGTATATGATTAATGAACTTGCTGAACTTGGCGAGTTAGAAACAACCGCATTTTATGATGAAGTGCCTGATATTAAAGATTTAAGTAGTGATGAATGTTTTTTGCATTGGCGCTTTTTATTAAATACTAAGCATGATGAAAAAGCGATAAAAGAAATATTTGAATGGGTTGAAGGTGATGCCGATATAGCGGTTGAGTTATGCAAAGAATTATTAGTTAACAAAGAAAAAAAATCGTTTAATCATGAGAGTAAACCTAAAAAGGTTGAGTTGGTAACACCAGAATTAATAAAAGATCCTGAATCACTTAGTCAACCAAAGCAATCTACAGCTAACCAAGATAAGAAGCCTGCTAACACCCCTGAATCTACCTCTATTCGTGTTGGTATTGATAAAGTTGATTCGTTAATAAATATGGTGGGTGAACTCGTTATTACCCAAGCAATGCTTAATCAGCTTAGTGAGCAAGAGATCACTCCTGCAACTATTATCTCTTTAAAAGAAGGGTTGGCGCAACTTGCGCATAATACACGAGATTTACAAGAAAACGTCATGCGTATTCGCATGCTCCCTATCAACTTTGTTTTTAGTAGGTTTCCTCGATTAGTACGCGATATAGCCCAAAAATTAAATAAACAGGTTGAGCTTAAGTTGCTTGGTGAACAAACAGAACTTGATAAAACGGTAATGGAAAAAATATCTGATCCTATGGTTCATTTAGTAAGAAATTCACTTGACCATGGTTTAGAAACAGTTGAACAAAGGCTACTTGTTGGAAAAGACCCCGTAGGTACTGTCACTCTAAATGCGTTTCATCAAGGCGGTAATATCGTTATCGAAATTATGGATGACGGGCAGGGATTAAATACTAAAAAAATTAAAGAAAAAGCGATAGAGAATGAGTTGATTTCAGAAGATGAAAATTTAACTGATGACGAAATAAACGAACTTATTTTTATGCCTGGTTTTTCTACTGTTGATGAGGTGAGTGATTTATCTGGTCGTGGTGTAGGGATGGATGTTGTTAAGCGAAATATTCAATCTTTAAATGGCTCTGTAGAAGTAACCTCAGCGCCTGGCGTTGGTTCAACATTTACGATTAGGTTACCGCTTACACTTGCCATTTTAGATGGCCAGTTAGTTAAAGTGGCTCAGCATACCTATATTATTCCGCTAATTTCGATTGTTGAATCACTGCAAATTGATATTACAAAAGTGAGTCGTGTGGGTCAAAACTTAGATGTACTAAGGCTTCGAGATGAATATATTCCTATTTTGCGTTTATACGATATTTTTAATCATCAAAATGCAATTGAATCACTAGATAAAACTCTGCTTGTAGTCGTTGAAGCTGATAATCAAAAGGTTGGATTATTGGTTGATGATTTACTTTCTCAGCAACAGGTGGTTATTAAAAGTTTAGAGGCTAACTATCACAAAGTTGATGGTGTATCGGGAGCCACTATTTTAGGTGATGGACGTGTATCGCTTATTGTTGATATTAGCGGCTTAGTAAAGCTCTCTGGCTTGAAAAAGCCAGGTACTCAGGAATTAATATTTGAGTCTAATGTTGTTTTGGAGGGGCTATGAGTTTTGAACAAAGCCAATTAAACAACCAGTTAAACCTTCAGCAACAACAGGGTGTAAAACAATTTTTAACTTTTATTATGGCTAATGAAGAATACGGCATTGATATTTTAACTGTACAAGAAATTCGTAGCTGGGAAGAAATTACAGTGCTGCCTAATGCCCCTGAATTTGTAAAAGGCGTTATTAATTTACGTGGAACAATAGTACCTATTATTGATTTACGCTTGCGCTTTGGTTTACCTGTACTTGATTACGGACCATTAACGGTGGTTATTGTAGTAAAAGTAGAGTTTGGACAAGGGAGTAAAATTATTGGAGTTGCAGTAGATGCTGTTTCTGACGTTTACAGCATTACAGAGCAAGACGCAAAAGCAGTTCCTAGCTTATCTGAATCAAGTAATTGCGAATATATATCTGGGTTGGTCAATGTTGGCGACAAAATGATTGTATTGATCGACTTACAAAAAACAATGGATATTTAGCGAATAGAACAACTAAATATAACAATGAAAAATAAATTTAAAGGTGGTGATGAGCATGGGATGGTTTAGTAATCTAAAACAGTCAAAATCGAGTAATGATTTAATTGTCGATGCATTAAATAAATCATTAGCTGTGATTGAGTTTGAACCAAACGGCGTAATAATTACTGCTAATGCTAACTTTCTTAGCGTAATGGAATACCAGTTAGAAGAAGTTCAAGGACAGCACCACTCTTTGTTTGTTGACACTGATGAAGCGCAAGGTAGTGACTATAAAAGTTTTTGGCAGCGTTTACGTAATGGCGAATTTATGTCGAATGAATTTAAACGCTTTGGTAAAAGTGGAAAAGAAGTATGGATACAAGCTACATATAATCCAATTGTTGACGATCAGGGGCAAGTTTTAAAAGTTATTAAATTTGCTACCGACATTACAGAACAAAAGCTCAGTGCAGCAGAGGCTTCGGGGCAAATTAATGCAATAAGTAAATCGCAAGCTGTTATAGAGTTTAATTTAGACGGCACTATTATTGATGCCAATGATAACTTTTTAAATGCACTTGGTTATCAGTTAAGTGAGATTAAAGGGCAGCACCATAGATTGTTTGTTGAGCCAGATTATGCAGTTAGCAATGAATATAAAGAGTTTTGGGGCAAACTTAGTCGTGGTGAATTTGATTCAGGCGAGTATTTACGAATAGGTAAGCAAGGGCAAGAAGTTTGGATTCAAGCATCTTATAACCCAATTTATGATATGAACGGGAAACCGTTTAAAGTGATTAAATATGCATCTGATATTAGTGCACAAAAAGAGCTTGAAAAAATCTCTCGAAAAGCAGCTGATTTGGCTAATGCATTAAAGGTATGCCAAGCAAATGTGATGATTGCAGATGAAGACCTTAATATTGTATTTGTGAACGACCGTGTGCAGCAAATGTTTAGAGTACGTGAAAAAGAGCTGCAAACGGTGTTGCCAGGCTTTTCTGTCGATAATTTAATTGGGACATGTGTTGATGATTTTTATCAACACCTTGCACATCAAAGAGATATATTAAAAAACCTAAATGAATCACACAAAGCAGAACTACTTTTAGCGGGAGTTACTTTTAATTTAATAACTTCACCTTGGATTAGCCAAGAGGGCAAAAAGTTGGGCACAATTGTTGAGTGGGAAGATAGGACGGCTGAAGTTGCTATTGAGAAAGAAATTGCGGAGTTGGTTAGTTCTGCTGGAAATGGCGAGCTTGAGATAAGAGTTATTGAAGAGGGCAAAAGCGGGTTTTTCTTACGTTTGGCGCAAGGGTTAAATAGCCTAGTTGAAATTGTAGATGATGCAGTTGCCGATACCGCGAATATGCTTGATGCAATGGCAAATGGAGATTTATCAAAACGTATAGAAAATGATTATAAAGGCTCATTTGATAAGCTAAAACGTGATGCTAACGCAACGGCAGATAAGTTAACCGAAGTAATAAACCGTATAAATTCATCGGCTATGCTAGTTGCAAGTGGTGCTGAGGAAATATCTCAAGGCAATACCGATTTAAGCCAGCGCACAGAAGAGCAAGCTTCGTCACTTGAAGAAACAGCTTCAAGTATGGAGGAAATGACTAGCACAGTTCGTCAAAATGCAGATAACGCTAAAGTGGCAAACAATTTAGCGGAAGAAACCTGTGAAAAAGCGATTAAAAGTGGTGAAGTTGTTAATAGAGCAGTGATAAGTATGTCGGCTATTAATGAGTCGAGCAAAAAAATTGCAGACATTATAGGTGTCATTGACGAAATAGCATTCCAGACTAATTTATTAGCATTAAATGCAGCTGTAGAAGCAGCAAGAGCTGGTGAACAGGGCAGAGGCTTTGCCGTAGTGGCAGGTGAGGTTCGTAACTTAGCACAACGCTCTGCAGGTGCAGCTAAAGAAATTAAAGATCTAATAAGAGATAGTGTAGGTAAGGTTGCCGATGGATCATTGTTGGTAAATGAATCAGGCGATACGTTAAAGGAAATTGTTGTATCGGTACAAAGAGTGGCACAAATGATTTCTGATATTACCGAAGCATCTGAAGAGCAAAGTGCGGGTATTGAACAAGTAAACAAAGCAATTTCACAAATGGATGAAATGACCCAGCAAAATGCAGCTTTAGTCGAGCAAGCATCTGCTGCGGGAGAGTCAATGGCGGAACAAGCTAATGAAATGCGTAGATTGCTACACTTTTTTTCGTTAGGGCCGCAAGATGTAGAAATGTTTTCACCGACGATGCGCACCCCTGAGTTGTCTCATAAGCCACAGAGCAGTTATACCCGTAATAAAACTAAAACAAGAGGTGACAACTTTGTTGACTCTGCAGATGAATGGGAAGAGTTTTAAAGCATTTTTGTTTTAATTTTTTCTAAAATACTCGCTACAAATTAAGCACAGCGAGGTATTACTCTTTGAATTTAATTAAGAGCCAATAATGAAAGCGTTTTTATTTACCGATAAAGATTTTAAAGAAATTGCGAGTTTAGTTTATAACGCATGCGGCATTGTATTAGGTGAGCATAAGCGAGAAATGGTTTACTCGCGACTAGCAAGGCGAATTAGAGAGCTGAAGCTAGCAGATTTTAAAACGTATTTAGAGTATTTAAAAGAGCATAAGGATCGAGAGTTTGATGCTTTTATAAATTCGATTACGACTAATTTGACGTCTTTTTTTCGTGAGAATCATCATTTTGAATTTATTAAAGCCCAGCTAGCTCCGACACTTTTAAAGGCAAATAAGCAAAGTAAACGTATACGAATTTGGTCAGCAGGCTGCTCTACAGGTGAAGAGCCCTATAGCTTAGCGATGACATTACAGGAGCTATTTCCAAGTGATTGGGATGTAAAAATTTTAGCTACTGACTTAGATTCAAATGTATTAACTAAGGCTCAAAATGGTATTTATACGGCGGCTAATGTTAACGGGCTTAATAGCAAACAGCTAAAACGGTGGTTTTTAAAAAGTAAGGATGGAGAAAGCTATAAAGTAAAACCTAAGTTGCAAGAATTCATATCATTTAAGCGTTTAAATTTATTACAAGAATGGCCAATGAAAGGAAAGTTTGATCTGATTTTATGTCGTAACGTCGTAATTTATTTTGATAAAGAAACGAAGGATCAGCTTTTTAAGAGGTATGGCAATATATTGAATGAGCGAGGGTACCTATTTTTAGGTCACTCAGAAACTATGGGTAAAGAGCATAGTCAGTTTAAAAATTTAGGAAAAACTATGTATCGAAAAACAGATAATGTACACGCAGTTTAAACCTGTCCTCGCAGGTTTTGAACACGTTAAGCGATACTGGGATTCGAGTCGTGAGAGTGTCATTGCGAAAGTGTTACCTGGCGAATTTTATGTTTCTAAGAATGATGAACTTATTTCTACTGTACTTGGTTCGTGTATTTCAGCATGTGTCTATGATGACAAGTTAGGTATAGGCGGCATTAATCACTTTATGTTGCCAATACAAAAAGGATTTGAATCTAACAACGCACACAGTCTGAGTTGCCGATATGGTAATTGGGCTATGGAGTATTTAATTAATGAAGTACTTAAAAATGGGGCTTCTCGTGATAATTTAAAAATAAAACTGTTCGGTGGTGGCAAAATAATTAGTGCGATGAGCGATATTGGGCTGGGTAACATTAGTTTTGCAAATGCCTATATTAAAGAAGAAGCATTAAACTTAGTTGCGCATGATATGGGAGGGCACTGGCCACGAAAAATTTTTTTTCATCCCCATACAGGAAAAGTTCAAATGAAAAAACTAAAGAGTTTGCACAACAGTACGATTGAAAAACGTGAGGCTCGTTATTTACAAAACCTTAACAAACAAGAAGTAACGACTGATATTGAACTGTTTTAGGAATGCGGACATGATTAAAGTATTAATAATTGATGATTCGCCTCTAATTAGAAGGCTACTAACAGAAATACTACAACAAGCAGAAGATATTACTGTGGTTGGTAGCGTAGAGGATCCTTTCGAAGCTCGCGAAATGATAAAAAGACTCAATCCAAATGTACTTACATTGGATGTAGAGATGCCGAAAATGGATGGAATAAGTTTTTTAAAAAATCTAATGCGTTTAAGACCAATGCCAGTGGTAATGATTTCGACTCTAACTCAAAAAGGCTCACCAATTACATTAGAGGCTTTAGAGCTAGGGGCTATAGATTTTATTGCAAAACCCACCACAAATATAAAAGAAAAATTTAGCCAGTATGCTTATTTAGTACAACAAAAAGTACGAGTTGCTGCTAATGCAAGAGTAAGAAGCTTTAAAAAAGCTGCTGTAGTTAAAGAGCCATTATTACCAAGCCTCCAGTTTTTACTTAATAAAGTTATTGCTATTGGCGCCTCAACAGGTGGCACAGAGGCTATTAAAGAGGTGTTAGTTACAATGCCTGAGAATTGCCCACCAATAGTCATTACTCAGCATATTCCTCCGGTATTTAGTACTTCATTTGCTGAGCGAATGAATCGTATATGTACAATAAATGTTAAAGAAGCAGAGCATGGCGATAAACTTCGTGCTGGTTGGGCTTATATCGCACCAGGAGGGCTTCATTTAAGTATTAAAAAGCAAGGCATAAGCTTGTATTGCCAGCTTGATGATGGCGAGCTAGTTAATAGGCATAAACCTGCTGTAGATGTGTTATTCAATTCATTAATTGAAACGGGTGCTAAAAATGTAATTGCAGCAATACTTACTGGTATGGGAAGTGATGGCGCTAAGGGGCTACTAGCATTAAAGCAAAACGGTGCTTATACCATAGCACAAGATGAGTTTTCGTCAGTTGTTTGGGGTATGCCAAAAGCGGCTATAGAGTTAAATGCCGCTAATGAAGTTGTGTCGCTGGAGAAAGTAACCCAGCGACTATTAAATCAGGCAATAAAAAAATAGTTTGTACGTCGTTTATTGAATAACCCAAGGTTGCGAGAACCAATAATAGCTACTCGGCTTCTCGATTGAGGGTGCAGTACAGTTAAAGCGAGAGCGGCCTTTATGAAGTGCTTTAGGTGAAGTTACTTCAACTGTATTTTCATTTATCCACGTTAAATTTGCCTGCCCAACGCTTGAAACATAACAAGCAAATTGTGTTTTATGAAAATCACCCATTTTAAACTCAATAGTTAATTTTGGTGGGTTTTGTGTAGTAACGCTGTCTATGTAAGTAAGCTTTGCAATATTAAAAGCGTGAGAGTTTAGTTTAGTGGTTAATGTATCTAATTTGCTATAAAAACCGGATGCAGGAAAACGCGGTAAACGGCTAAAGTTAGAGTCTTTATTCACAGCCCCTGAGTGTTGACCAATACCAACAAAACCAAGCTGTGTTACTAATGCTTGAAGTTCGTTATTAAACTCGCCATAAGGGTAAGCTAAATATTTGTAATCTTGTCCTATTTCTTCTTTTATACGTTTTTGTGAATCGAGTATGTCTTGCTTAATACGCTCTTGCCATTGCGCATCTGTTTCGTTATCAAGCTTAATGTGTAAGTAGTCATGCTGAGCACTGTGGTTTGCAATTATCACCCCTTTTTTAGCGAGTTCTTTGAGTTTATCCCACCCCATTACATAGCTCATACCTTCGTCTATTAATTTAGGGTTTACAAAAATAGTGTACGGGTAGCCAAACTTTTCTAAAATTGGCGCTGCTTGATCATAATTATTGTTATAACCATCATCAAAGGTGATGGCGACAGTTTTCTCAGGTAAGGTTTGCCCTTGCTGCAAAGCCGAAATTAACTCATTTAGTGGAATAACGTTAAAATTATGCTCTTTTAAATAACTTAAATGCTTGGTGAAGGCATCTGCACTGATGCTTGTGACCGCAGGTAGGGTTTCACTAACATGATGATACTGTAAGATGACGGCTGCTTGAGCACGTAAAGATATGCTAATGAGGGTAAATAATACTAAATGAAACAATTTTTTATACATAATAAGGCGCACCATAAAAGCCTGCTGTTGTTAGCCGGTCCGATGATACTATCAAATATTACTGTGCCTTTGTTAGGAATTGTTGATACAGCTGTAATTGGCCACTTAGGGAGCGCTCATTATTTAGCGGGTATTGCGCTGGGCTCTGCTGTTATTTCTATTTTATTTTGGTTAGCTGGATTTTTAAGAATGAGCACAACCGGGATGGTTGCTCAGGCTTATGGAAAAAACGATCTAACCCAATTAGCCGCTTTACTTAAACGTAGTTTATTACTTGCAAGCATTGTTGCCGTATTACTTATCGCTTTATCTCCTTTAATAAAGCACGCTATTGCATTTTTATCTGCTGCAAATAGTGATGTACTTACTCAAGCGTATCAGTATTTTAGTATTCGTATTTTTAGTGCTCCAGCAGCTTTATGTAATTTAGTGTTGCTTGGTTGGATGCTAGGAGTGCACTACGGACGAGGCCCCTTTTATTTATTATTAGTGACCAATATTGTAAATATAGTGCTCGATATTTACTTTGTTGTTTATCTTGATTGGGCGGTTGCTGGCGCGGCTTGGGCGTCACTTATTGCGGATTATACAGCTTTAGTGTTTGCACTTTTTTTAGTGGTTAAATTAGCTAAAAAACAAGGGATAGAATTAAGCGTACCTAACTGGTTTAGCCTTAAAAAAATGTCTGCTTTATTGAGCTTGAATCGCGATATTTTTATTCGCTCTTTAATATTGCAATTATGCTTTAGTTTTATGACATTTTATGGTGCACGTATTGGCGAAACTACGTTAGCGGCTAATGCAGTATTATTAAATTTTTTAATGTTAGTGAGCTTCGCACTAGATGGTATTGCCTATGCGTCAGAGGCAAAGGTAGGGCACGCTAAAGGACAGAAAAGCGTAACTAATATAGAGCTTTGGGTGAAAATAAGTGTGTTTTGGGGAATGTTATTTGGTTTAGTATATAGCCTATTTTTTGCAATATTTGGGCGCTATATAATTACACTTTTAACTAATGTACCTGAGGTTATTAACGAAGCTACATTATATTTACCTTGGATAATTGTATTACCGTTACTTGCTATGAGTTGTTTTTTGTTTGATGGTGTATTTGTTGGACTAACTCGCGCAAAAGATATGCGTAACAGTATGCTACTTTCGGCGATTGTTGGTTTTTTTGGTGTGTTTTTGGTGTTTCATCAGTGGGAAAATAATGGACTATGGCTTGCCATGAGTTGCTTTATGTTGATGCGAGGCGTGACGTTAATTTTTAAGTACCAAAAGTTAAAAGTAAATAATCAGCTACTAGATTAAATACGTTTAGTAGGTTACTTCCATAAATCGGGATCGTGATTTTTTGGACCTATACCTTTAATAACTTGTGAAAATCGATTTGCAAAGATGCCGCTGTAACCCCAAGCTGCAAAAAACAGAGCAGGAACTAAAATCACAACACCAATAATTTGCAAACTGTAATGGGTGTAGTACCCAATAGATATAAATATCACGGCTAGCACAAACAGTGCTAGACCGCGAAAAAAGCGCTTTAAACTCAGTTTAGGGTTACTTCCTAAACGGTAGATAATTGGCTTTAACATTTATAAGGCTTAATAGTAAGAATGATCGCCCGCTTCGTGTTCTGTAATATCAGCAACACCGGTGATTTCTTCAAACTTCGCTATCATTTCTTTTTCAATGCCTTCTTTTAGCGTTACGTCGATCATAGAGCAACCGTTACAACCACCACCAAACTGAAGTATAGCAATACCTGCAGCTGTAATTTCAACAAGGCTTACTTGACCACCGTGGTTAGCAAGTTGTGGATTTACTTCGGTTTCTAGCATGTGCTGTACACGCTCGTTTAGCGATGCATCGTTACCTATTTTACGCGCCTTTGCATTAGGTGCTTTTAGCGTTAACTGAGTACCCATTTTGTCGGTAACAAAATCGATTTCAGCTTCTTCTAAAAATGGAGCACTTTCTGCATCTACAACGGCATCAAAACCGTTAAAGTTTAGGCGAATATCGCTCGCTTCTACAGCGTCTTCTGGACAATAAGACACACCACATTCCGCTTGTGATGAACCAGGGTTTACAACAAACACACGGATATTAGTTTGTTGTGATTGATCTGCTAATAGTTTAGCAAAATGCGCTTGCGCTGTTTCGGAAATAGAAATCATAAAACCATCTATACTTGACTAAATTACTCGGATACTGCGTATCATACTCCGCTCATCGTGTTGCGGCTAGTGTTGAGCGTAAAAAGTTGGCATCTATTTTAAGCAATGGTAGCGTGCAAACAACGAACATTTTTTGAGTAATTTATATGCGTTTGGTATTAACATTAATGGTGGTATTGCTTAGCTTTTCAAGTGTAGCTAAACCACTTTCGTATTATTTTGAGCAAGATGTAAAGTTTGATCCCACAATTCCAACTCCCGAAGAAGTACTTGGTTATCAAGTAGGAGAGTGGCATGTGAGGCACGATCAGCTCGTACGTTATATGGAAATACTTGCGCAAAAAAGTGACCGTATAAATTTTGAAGTGATTGGTCGCACGCATGAACAGCGCCCGCTTGTAATGCTAACAATTACTGCGGCTAATAAGCTATCAAACATAGAACAAACACGCCAAGCTCATCTGGCACGTTTAAGTAATAATAATGACAAAGCCCAAGATGAACCCGCTGTTGTGTGGATGGGTTATAGCGTTCATGGTAATGAATCATCAGGTAGTAACTCATCATTGCTGGTGGCTTATTATTTAGCTGCAGCTCAAGGCGATGAAATAAATAATCTGTTAAATAACACGGTTATTTTACTCGACCCATCACTTAATCCAGATGGCTTGGCGCGCTTTGCTAATTGGGCAAACAGTAACCGTGGAATGAACTTATCAAGTGACCCTAAAACCCGTGAGCATGTTGAAAACTGGCCTAGCAGCCGTACTAACCACTATTGGTTTGATTTAAATCGCGATTGGCTACTGCTACAGCATCCTGAATCGCGTGCACGTATTGCTAAATTTCATCAGTGGAAACCAAATATTTTAACTGACTTTCATGAGATGGGTCCAAACAGCAGTTACTTTTTTCAACCAGGTATTCCAAGTCGTAAGCACCCTATAACACCTGATGAAAATGTTACCTTAACAAAGGCAATTGCCAACTATCATGCAAAAACCTTAGATGAAAACAATGCACTTTATTTTACAGAAGAAAGCTTTGACGATTTTTACTATGGAAAAGGCTCAACTTACCCAGATGTAAATGGCGGCATAGGCATTTTATTTGAACAAGCAAGTTCTCGCGGACATATTCAAGAAACCATAAATGGACCTTTGAGCTTTCCCTTCACTATTAAAAATCAACTGTTAACGAGTTTATCTACCTTTAAGGCAGCAGTTGATAACCGCCAAGCGTTATTGGATTACCAAGCTAAATTTTATAATCAGGCTACTGATTTAGCCAGCGATGAAAGCTTTGAAGGTTATGTTGTTGAAGGTGCAAGCGACAACACCCGTATTGAGTACTTTTTAGAATTATTAAAGCAGCATCAAATTAACGCTTACCCACTTACTAAATCATTAAAAGCAGATGGTAAAAATTTCAGTACGCATAGTTACTTTGTACCATTAGCACAACCGCAATATCGTTTGGTAAAAGCGATTTTTAGTGAGCAAAAAAACTTTGCTGATAATACTTTTTACGATGTATCTGGCTGGACATTAGCGCATGCGTTTAATCTGCCATTTTCTAAAGTTAAAAGTAGTTGGGGATTAAAGGTTGCTGATAAAGCATGGGAAAAAGTAGCAACTCCATCATTTGCTTCACTCACAGAGGGTTATGCATTTGGTTTTTCGTGGGATGATTATTTAGCACCTAAAATGTTAAACAGCTTATTACAGCAAGGTATAAAAGCACGTGTAGCGCTAAAAGCATTAACGGCTAAATCAACATCAGGAGAAATTAATTTTAAACCTGGAAGTATTATTATACCGGCGGGTCTACAAACAAATACAGATTGGATTACCTTGCTAAATAAAGCACAAAATGAGTTTGGCATTGCAATTAAACCAATTACATCAGGCTTAACAAGCAAAGGAGCCGATTTAGGGTCGCGATCAATGGCGGTTGTTAGTGCTCCAAAAGTACTGCTTATTGGCGGGCAAGGCGCAAGCCAGTACGAAGTAGGCGAAGTGTGGTATTACCTAGATCGCTTTGTAGGTGTAGCGCCAACAATTGTTGAAATGAATCGCTTTAGTTCACTCGAGTTAAGTGACTACAGCCATATTGTGCTTGCTCATGGCAATTACAATAGCTTATCTGACGCTGACAAAGTGGCAATTAAAAGCTGGGTAAGAAAAGGCGGCGTTATTTGGGGTCATAAAGGTGGTGCTAAATTTTTAGCTGATCAGCAACTACTTAAAGCAAGCTACCTATCACGACAAGATGTAGCGAGTGCATTTAATACAACAGGTTTAAGTTATGGTGATAAAGATCATTTAGCAGGGCGTCAGCGCATTGCAGGTGCCATTTTTAATACGAATGTAGACTTAACACACCCACTTACATTTTCACTTAACCGCAATACATTGCCCGTATTTAAAAATAGCACGTGGCTACTTGAAGCGTCAGACGCACCGTTTGTAAATGTACTTACGTATACTAAAAAGCCATTGTTAGCGGGTTTTACCGATGCTGTTAATGTTGAGCAGGTTGCTGGTGGTGCTGGCTTAATTGCGCACTCATATGGACGAGGCACAGTGATTGGTATGACCGACGACCCTGTATTTAGAGGATATTGGTATGGTACTAGCCGACTACTAAGCAATGCTTTATTTTTTGGACATACTTTTCGTGCTAATGGTGAGAGATAATAAAAAATAATAGAAGGCTCTTATTACTCCTTAAATTTAAGAGCCTTTATTAATCGTTAGAATTACTATTGATTACGAAATTTTAAATTTTCTTTAAAAGTAGTTTTATAAGCAGGCACAGCCTAATATCGAATTACGATGGGTAATCTATTTCCATGAAGTTATGAGTGTTCAGAGTCTTTATAGTGCGAGGTAATTGCATTTATTGTTCTATCACGCAGTGTATTTAGTAAAGTTGCATGAGCATTATTTAACAAATAATGTATTTATACGACGTAAAAAGTGAATTAATTTATCGACACATTTAATGGTAATGTTATATTATATCCACAATGCGCATATTTATTTTACATTCACTAAGAAGCCAAACAACACTGTTGAAATATATACTGGTGGTTTTTCTGCTTCTCAGTATATCTTCGGGTTGGCACAGCACTGTTCATGTATTAAAAACAGATCAACAATGCGAGCTATGTTTAGGTCATCTTGATTTAGAGCAGTCTATACCTGCCAAAATAACCCTTTTTGAATCTGACATAAATTATTTTTCTTTTATAACGTTAAATATTCTGCAATGCCATACTGAATTTGTTGCGATTACTGGAAATAGAGACCCTCCTACTTTTATCTAAAATTAACCTGTTAAACGTATTTTTAATACTAGCTATCGCTCGATAGCTAGTGAGTTTTAATGTGTATTTTAGAGATCACAATATGAAAAATAACTATTCTCCACTTGTTTTAGCTTTATTAGCGGCTGTAAGTAGTAGCGCGTATGCTGCTGAAAAAAACATTCAAAAAGATGAAAGTGATATTGAAAGAGTGCTGATCACATCATCTCCACTAAAGCGCACAGTGCTTGAGTCGAGTACGCCTGTGACCATTCTTAGCGGTGAGGCATTAGATCAAAATCAAGCTGCAACGCTAGGAGAAACCTTAAAAAACGTACCTGGCGTACACAGCTCTTATTTTGGTCCTGTTGCGAGTAGCCCTATTATTAGGGGTTTAGATGGACCGCGAATTAAGGTTGTACAAAATGGATTAGGTGCATCTGATGCGTCGCGAGTAGGTCCAGATCATCAAGTTGCAACAGAAACCTCAACAGCAACTCAAATTGAGGTTTTAAGAGGACCAGCAACCCTTTTATACGGGAGCGGTGCGATTGGCGGTGTTGTAAATGTTGTTGATAACCGCTTGCCATCTGAAAAGCAAGAAGGGTTAAGTGGAGAAGTATTTGCACAATACGACAATGTTGCTGATGCAAAAACAATCTCAACAGATTTAAACGCAGGCTCAGGAGATTTTGTATTTCATATAGATGGTTATAACCGCAGCACCGACGATTATAAAATTCCTGTACCGGCTGATATAGATGAGGACGGCGGGAGTACTACACTTGCAAATTCAGCTATTGATTCAAGTGGTTATAATCTTGGTACTGGTTGGATAACTGATGATAACCGTGTTGCATTTGCATACGGACATATGGAATCAGAGTATGGTTTGCCAGGCGAAGAGGGTGTGTTTATTAAATTAAATCAAGACCGCTATCAAGGCGTTGTTGATTGGAATAATTTAGATGGCTTTATTAAATCAGTGCATTGGCAAAATGCTTATACTGATTACGAACACTCTGAGATAGAGGGCACTGAAATTGGCACAACTTTTAAAAATGAAAGTATAGAATCTAGATTATGGGCTGAACATGCGCCAGTTTATGGATGGAAAGGAGTTGTAGGTCTGCACTACAACAAAAGTGATTTTGAAGCTATTGGCGAAGAAGCTTTTACACCACCGACTAAAACAGACAGCATTGCTGCATTTTTAATGGAAGAACGAGAAGTAGGCCCTCTTTTATGGCAATTAGGTACTCGTGTTGAGCAACTAACGCATAATGTAGATAACGATTTCTTTTCTGATCTTAGTCCATCAAATACTATTTCATTCGATAACAAAGATTACACCGCTGTATCTGGCTCAGCAGGGGTTGTTTGGAGTATAAACAACAATCACTCTTTAGCCTTTAATTATGCTTACTCACAGCGAGCCCCATCGGCTTCAGAGATGTTTTCATATGGACCTCATATTGGATCTGGGACTTATGAAATAGGTGGCGTTTTTGAGCTCAATAGCGACAATGGTCAATATAATGTAGTTCAAACCGGTGAAAGCATGGATAAAGAGGTCTCGAATAATATAGACATTACTTATCGCTATAATGCAGACACATGGAATGCCAGCGTTAGTGTGTTTAATAATGAGATTAATAATTATATTTTTGAAGATTTTACAGATTTAGTTATCAGCGATGGTGCCTTTATCACATCAGCTGACTTTGAGGAGCAAGTTGCTATATCAGGTGAACCAGATGAAGAAACAGATGGTTTACCGGTTGTTTTGTTTTCCCAGCAAAACGCACGCTTATACGGCTACGAAGCACAAGTTGATTGGCATTTAAATGATGACTGGCGCTTAGAAGTATTTACTGATTATACACGTGCTAAATTAGATGCAGGCGGTAATGTACCAAGAATGCCGCCAATGAGGTTTGGCTCATCTGTGCATTACGAGTATGGAAATTGGCATACTGAAGTAGAAGTTATCCGAAATAGTAAACAAGATAAAATAGCCGAGAATGAAACTAATACAGATGGTTATACTATGCTTTCTGCATCAGCTAATTATTACTTAGATTTAGGTGATGTTGATATGACAATATATATCAAAGGCGATAATTTAACGGATCAAGAAGGGCGGGTACATTCTTCATACTTAAAAGATGAAGCACCTTTACCTGGTCGTTCAGTTAGCTTGGGTGTAAGAGCTCGCTTTTAATCGTTAATAACTAACCATTAAAATCACTAGAGCAAGTGAGTCGCTATAAAGGGTGATACTCACTTGCTTTAAATAGGTGTTAAACACGTTACAAAAGCCCAGACTTGTTTAGCACCTGCTTTTTTTAATGCGCTAGTCGCAGCATTGAGTGTGGCACCGGTGGTCATAACATCGTCAATAATAGCGACAGTTTTACCGCTCATATCTTTTGTACATATAAATGCATTTTTAAGGTTTTTAATACGCTTGGCTTTAGATAGCTTAGATTGTGAATATGTTTTTTTACTACGCACAAGCGCATTGTTCGATGATAATAAGCCTGATAGACACGGTTGCCAAACCTGTGTTACTTGATTAAACCCACGATTTAGAAATCGACTTTTATGTAATGGTAAAATAATAAAAATATCAGGTAGAACAGCCTCATGAGTAAAAAACTGCACTAATTGCTTTTGTATAACTTGCTGTAATGCCTTTTTATAATGAATTTGATTATTAAATTTTAGTTGTTTAAGCCACTGTTTAAATGGGGATTGATAAAATGCACATGCAAATAACTTATCAAACTCGCAGTTAGGAAACATCTCAATAATATCGGGGCGATGCAGTAAGTTAGTGCGCTCACTTAAATCAAACAATGGTAAGTCTTCTAAGCAGTAATTGCATAAGCCTTGTGATGCATTAATGATGTTTTCGCATTGCACGCAATAAGATGGGAAGAGCCAGTCAAAAATAGCTTTTTTCATTGGTTAACACCGCACATTGCAATCATCTTTTTAATCGTTATTATGAGCCTAAGTTTGGTCAAGATTATGCAAATATGCAAAACGAGTTAGTATTATTACATGGCTGGGGAATGAATCAGGGGGTGTGGCAGTTAGTACAACCTGAGTTTGAAGTTTTATATTCAGGAGAAGTGCGTAGCCTTGATTTACCAGGATTTGGGAATAGTGTTACCTGCCCGAACCCTTATACATTACATGATGCGGCAGTACTTTTAAGTGACCAACTAAAACCACAATCTATTTTAATGGGTTGGTCGTTAGGTGGGCTATTTGCATTGTATATTGCTAAGCATTGGCCCGAAAAAGTATCAAAAGTAATATTGGTTGCATCAACGCCATTTTTTGCAGAGCAAGAAAGTTGGCCCGGAATAAAAGAAAAAGTACTCGCGCAATTTAAAGAACAATTAGTTAATCACCCTGAAAAAACGATTGAACGTTTTTTAGCTATTCAAGCAATGGGTAGTGAATCTGCTCGCGATGACATAAAGCAACTTAAACTACTGCTAAAGCAATACAATCCACCAAAAGACGGAGCGTTGAGTGGTGGCTTAGATATATTACAAAATGAAGACTTACGAGAATTATTTGCAAGTTGTCCGGTCTCTATTAAAGCTGTATTTGGTCGTTTAGATGCCTTGGTGCCATATAAAGCAATTACAGAAATGGCAGCCCTAAATGCTGAGTTTGAGTACGTAATACTTGATAAAGCGTCGCATGCGCCATTTATTTCTCATAAAAGTGAGTTTTTATCTGTCGTTAAATCAATGTTTTAAAATTGAGGTAAGAATTGCTCGGTTTAAAGCTTTATTTTGTGCATAACCTGAGCGATAATTAAACAATGTTTATTTGGTGGAGGCTTTAATATGCCAATCGGATCTGTATTTAATAACGGTGTTGAAGGGTTTAATCGTGCCAGCCAAGGTATTGAAAAAGCCAGCGCAGAGATTAATCGCGCCAATATTGAGGAGCAAGACGATGCGCAATTAGCGCAACAACGTCAGCTCACTGCAGCACGTCCAGAGGAAGCCATTACAGCACCTGTCGCACAACCTGCACGTATTGATGAAGCGCTTGTAAACTTAAAAGTTGAAGAGTTTAATACTAAAGCCAATACGCAATCGATTCAAACTGCCGATGATGTTCTTGGCACGCTAATAGACATTAGAGTTTAATATAATGAATATTGTCACGCCATTTCCGTCTATTAATATAAACACCGCAAATGTTTATACGGAAACCGCGCGTCGTGACAACCAACTGCGTGAAGTTATTCCTGCGCCGGCACCAAGCAGTGCCAGCAATACAGAAACCAAAACACAAAGCGATGCTGAAAAGGCAAAGTTACCAGGCGGTGGTGATGGCGTAACGTATAGTGCGACGGGGAAAATAGCAGACGAAAAATCGGTTCAGCAACGTGATGAAGAATCAGAAAATTCAGAAACCTCTGAGCAAGAAGCCGAAACAGTTGAAAAACAGGAATCTGAACAAGAAGAGCAACTTTTAAAGCAAGAACAATCACAAATTAAAGAACTCAAGGCTCGTGATACTGAAGTAAGAGTACATGAGCAAGCACATGCTGCTGTAGGTGGGCAGCATGCCGGTTCGCCTAGCTATGAATATCAACGTGGTCCCGATGGTACTAACTACGCAGTTGGCGGAGAGGTACAAATAGATGTATCTGAAGTCCCAGGCGATCCACAAGCAACTATAGATAAGATGCAAACGGTGCGCGCTGCAGCATTAGCGCCTGCTGAGCCCTCGGGAGCAGATCGCTCTATTGCTGCTAATGCGACACAAAAGCTAGCTGCAGCCCAAGCTGAGCTAGCACAGCCTGAAAGTGAAGAAGATGACGCAAGTAATAAAGTCGAAGCTTCATTTTCTAGTGACGAAAGCAGTGATACTAAAACAGCTAAGAGTGATGAGAAACAACGAGATGTAGATGTTGAGGCACGCGCTGGACGTATTGCTAACTTTTATCAAATGGCAACATCACCTGCAAATCAAAGCGGCTTTTCGGCACTGAGTTAATTTAGCTTCGATAAATTTAATAAAATTGTGATTAAAAAAACCGCTTACGCGGTTTTTTTGTTTTAGTTATTGCTTGTCACTTTAAGTAACCTGAACCTTGAATAATAAACCTAAATATTATTATGGTTTAATATGGAATAACTCTATTGCTCAGAGTTCAGGTTAATTATTACTTTTTCACTTTAGCGTTTGCAAACGCATCAGCAAATGCATTGCCCATTAAAGCATTACCGCTATCACGTTTTGGCTTTGCAGCGCGAGGTTGTGAACTATTAGTGCGCGCTTGTGGTTTTTGAGCTGATGGAGCTGCTTTATTACTGGTATCAATATCGTCATCTAAGCGCATAGTAAAGCTTATGCGTTTACGCGCTGCATCGACTTCTACTACTTTAACTTTTACTATATCGCCAGCTTTAACTACTTCGCGCGGGTCTGATATAAATTTATTAGTAATAGCTGAAATATGCACTAAACCATCTTGATGAACGCCTACATCAACAAAAGCACCAAAGTTGGCAACGTTAGAAACCACACCTTCTAAAATCATACCTGGTTTTAGATCACTAATTTTTTCAACGCCGGCTTTAAATTCAGCTGTTTTAAATTCAGGGCGTGGATCTCGACCTGGTTTATCAAGCTCAGTAATAATATCGGTAACGGTAGGCAAACCAAATTTTTCGTCGATATAATCGTTAGCAGCTAATTTATTTAAAAAGTCGCTGTTACCAATTAAACTATTTACATCAACGCTATTGTGCTCGCAAATACGTTTAACTATAGGATAAGCCTCAGGGTGAACCGATGAGTTATCTAGCGGATCGCTGCCATTATTAATACGTAAAAATCCAGCTGCTTGTTCAAAAGCTTTTGGCCCCAAACGCTCAACTTTTTTAAGTTCACTGCGCTTAGAAAATGAGCCGTTAGCATCGCGATAATTTACAATATTTTGTGCTAATGTTTTGTTTAAACCAGAAACGCGTGTAAGCAGTGGTACAGATGCCATGTTTAGGTCTACACCAACAGAGTTTACACAATCTTCTACTACTGAGATAAGGCTTTGCCCTAATTGGCTTTGCGATACATCATGCTGGTATTGACCAACACCAATTGATTTAGGTTCAATTTTAACAAGCTCTGCAAGAGGGTCTTGTAGGCGACGAGCAATAGACACGGCACCGCGTAAAGATACATCTAAATCTGGAAATTCATTAGCAGCAAGTTCAGATGCAGAATAAACAGATGCACCGGCTTCACTTACCATAATTTTATTTAGTTTAAGCTCAGTATTTGCCTTCATTAGTTCGGCAACTAACTTATCTGATTCGCGAGATGCAGTACCATTACCAATGGCTATAAGCTCAACCTTATGTTGACGACAAAGCTGCTCTAATGTGCGAACTGATTTATCCCAGTGATTCTGCGGCGCATGCGGGAAAATAGTCTGTGTGGTTAGTAATTTACCTGTGCTATCGACTATCGCGATTTTACAGCCAGTACGTAAACCAGGATCAAGACCAAGTGTAGTACGAGGACCTGCAGGGGCTGCCATTAATAAATCTTTTAAATTTTTAGCAAAAACATCAATTGCACCAGTTTCTGCTTTTTCGCGCATAGCTGCAAAAAATTCATTTTCGAGGTGTAAACCTAATTTAATTTTCCACGCCCATTGCACAACACTTAATAGCCAAGGGCTTGCCGCTTTATATTTAATATCTAGACGATAATGATCTGCAATCATTTGAGCGCACAATTGAGCTGAATTTTCAGAACTTGGCTCAGGATTCACACTTAGCTGAAGTATGCCCTCATTACGCGCTCTTAACATTGCAAGGGCTCGGTGAGAAGGGACCTTTTTAAGAAGCTCTTGATGCTCAAAGTAATCTCGATACTTTGTACCAGCTTGCTCTTGCCCTTTAATTAGCGAACTTTCAATAGCGCCATTTTGACTAATGTGACTTCTAAACTTAGCAAGTAGCTTTGCATCTTCAGCAAAGCGTTCCATTAAAATAAACTTAGCACCATCAAGCACTGCTTTTGTATCAGCAAAGCCTTTTTCAGCATTAATAAATTGCTCTGCTTGTTGTTCAGGGTCTAGGTTTGCATTGTTGAATAACTCATTTGCAAGAGGCTCTAAGCCTGCTTCAATTGCTATTTGACCTTTAGTGCGACGTTTTGCTTTATAAGGTAGGTATAAATCTTCAAGCTCAGTTTTACTTTGCGCTGTATTTATATCGTTCTTTAATTCTGGAGTCAGTTTTTTTTGTGATTCGATGGTTGATAATATAAAGCTACGACGCTCTTCTAGTTCACGTAAATAAGATAAACGTTGTTCTAAAAGACGTAATTGAGTGTCGTCTAAACCACCGGTTACTTCTTTTCTGTAACGGGCAATAAAAGGCACTGTTGAGCCTTCATCAAGTAACTTTGTTGCCGCAACAACTTGCTGTTGCTGTGCATTTAGCTCAATGGCTAAACGTGCAGAGATATCGCTCATGCAAAAACCTTTTTAAACAAAAATAAGACCAGTTAACGCAGTTAACTGATACGACTAATTGCTTGAATAATATCACACGAGGTAGTAATAAAAAGTAATAAAAAGCTCTTAAAGCAAGCTATTTTACTTGCTTTAAGATGTTGCAATGGAGGGGGGAATTATAAGGTGTGAAGAGCCCCTAGTGAGGGTGCTCTACGTTTTCTAGTACTTCACTGAATGAGTTAGCTATTGGTGTAATGTGTACAGGAATTTGTAGTGTTCTGGCAATTTGTCTTGCTGAAACTAACCCACATATTTCATTATTCGCTGTTGTTACCAATAAAAACATCACACCTTGATGCTCCATTGTTTGCAGTGCATCACCAATACATGCGTGGCTTAGGCTTTGCATGCTAACACCCATTAGCTGGCTTATTGGCGTCATAATATGACGTAAGCTCACTTCTTTATGTGGTGAGTTTAGGCGCTGTGCAATTATAGCTATTTTAGAGCTTTGCAAATCTGCACTTGAAACAATACCAATTAGCTTATTAGCATCATCAGTTACTAATATAAAATCAGATTTTTGAGTGCTTATTTGTTTAAGCGCTTCTTCAATCGTTGTTTCGTGTTGTGCACGAATAGGCGTTTTTTGAGTAAAGTTGTTTACCATTTTTAATGCCGGAGATGTTAAATCAATTAACGGTTGATCTTCAGCAAATGTGTTAGCAATAACGCCATGAGAAATGTTTTGAGCACGTAATTCTTTAAAGTTAGACATATTAGTCACCTATAATTATAAAATTTAATCAATGTTTAAAAATAATGAGTTAAATTAAATTACTAGGTGGTCCGCGCTGATAAGCAGTGCTAAAAGGTCTGGTTAAAATTAAACTAGTGTAAAAAGAGTTTGTGTCTTTAGGGAGTGGTTGAGGCGCCGTAAAGGAAATAACATTAACGTGAGAATCTACGTCAAAGTCTAGGTTAGCTTGGTCAGGAATATCACAAGCAATAAAATGATTTGAAACCGTTACATGGTCTAAATTACTTTCTTTGGCATTGGCGTGCAGGGTTAGACTTACACCCATTAAAAGTGCAAACAATACGGCATTACTTAATATGCGCTGTACTACGTTTGACATAACCATTACCTTAACTAATCTCAAACTAAAAAATTATAGCTGGAGTAAATTCACTTATAGCGTATTGTTTTAATTTACACAATAGAAAGTTAACATGATCTGAATCAAAACATGTTATTTATTTTTTTGGTAGTGAATGCTATTTATATACCACTCTTTTTTTCCTTGAGGTGTCATTACCTCAAACTCGTCATCAACCTGCTTTTTAATCAATGCACGCGCCATAGGTGAGTCGATAGAAATATAATCTTTACGATCGTAAATCTCATCGGGTCCCACTATTCTAAATTTTTTAGTTTCAGCTTCTTCATTTTCTATTTCTACCCAGGCGCCAAAAAATACTTTTCCGTCTTGCACTGGAGAGTAATCAATAATTTTTAAATCAGGGATTCGCTTACGCAAGTAGCGTACGCGACGATCTATTTGACGAAGTAATCGTTTATTGTACTGATAATCAGCGTTTTCAGAGCGATCTCCTAAGCTTGCTGCCCAACTCACTATTTTTGTAACTTCTGGACGTTTTACGTTCCATAATTGGTCGTGTTCTTGTTGCAGTTGTAAGTAGCCTTCGCGGGTAACTAAATTTGTTTTCACGGTATATTCTTCTCAAACTCTAATATTGGGCACGGTATTAAAATTAGTGAAACTTGTCGAGTTTAAAATTTATAGCGTGGTAATAAGTGTTTTTGAAATGTTCAGTAACAATCTAAGCGGGTAATTAGTTTTTGATTATTAAGTTTTTCATTTATATTAACTATTAACTGGATATAAAAATAAGAAATATAAAAATGGGACACGAAACCACAAAAGTATTAGTTGTTGATGACGATATGCGTTTACGTAGCTTGCTCGAGCGTTACTTAGTCGAGCAAGGTTTTATTGTTAGAACAGCAGGAAACTCGGAGCAAATGGATAGACTTCTTGAGCGTGAAAACTTTCACTTAATGGTTCTCGATTTAATGCTTCCTGGCGAAGATGGCTTGTCTATTTGTCGTAGGTTACGTCAAAAAGAAAACGAAATTCCTATCGTTATGTTAACTGCAAAAGGTGACGAGGTTGACCGTATTATTGGTTTAGAACTAGGTGCAGATGATTACATTCCTAAACCATTTAATCCTCGGGAGTTATTGGCCCGCATTAAAGCTATTTTACGCCGCCGCGCAAAAGAAGTGCCTGGTGCGCCAGCTGCTGAAGAAAACTTAATCGCTTTTGGTAAATTTACCCTTAACTTAGCAACACGCGAAATGAGTGAGGGTGAAAAAGTTATTTCACTGACTAGTGGGGAGTTTGCCGTACTTAAAGCACTTGTATCGCACCCTCGAGAGCCGCTTAGTCGCGACAAGTTAATGAACTTAGCACGTGGACGTGACTACAGTGCTCTTGAGCGAAGCATTGATGTACAAGTATCTCGATTACGCCGCATGATTGAAATAGATGCTGCTAATCCACGGTATATTCAAACCGTATGGGGTTTGGGTTATGTGTTTGTTCCTGACGGTGAAAAGTAACTTATATGGGATTTTTTCCGCGTAGTGCGTTTGGAAAAACTGTTTTTTTGGTAGCTGCTTTATTACTTATAAATCAAATAGTGTCTTACGTTACAGTAAGCTTATACGTTGTAAAGCCGACTATTGAGCAAGTTAATTTAATGCTAGCTAAGCAAATAAAAACGGTATTTATTGACTGGGAAGATGGCGTAGAGATAAACGATGAGATTTCAGAAAAGTTTTTTGAAATAACAGGTATTGAAGTAATGACCCAGCGTGAAGCTATGCGTAGTGGGCTTGGGCAAACTCGTGAATACTCAGGATTATCGCGAAGTATGTCTGAGCAATTAGGTGGTTTTTCACGGGTACGTATTAGCCAAACAGGCCCGCTTATATATTGGGTAGAAGCACCACAAGCACCAGGTTATTGGGTAAAGGTACCGTTAACCGGCTTTAAAGAAAATAACTTAGAGTTTTTAACTTTTTACTTATCAAGTATCGGTTTTTTAAGTGTGCTGGGTGGGTGGTTATTTGCAAGGCATCTCAACAGACCATTAAAAGCGTTGCAACAAGCCGCAGTAAAAGTAGGTAAAGGTGACTTTACCACTAAGTTAGCAGAAGAAGGTTCAACAGAAGTAATTGCGGTAACACGTGCATTTAATCAAATGTCGCGCGGTATTGCGGCACTTGAAAATGACCGCCGTTTATTAATGGCTGGTGTGTCTCATGATTTACGTACACCGCTTACACGTATTCGTTTAGCTACCGAAATGATGGCTGATACAGATGACTACTTACGTGAAGGCATTATTTACGATATAGAAGACATGAACGGCATTATTGATCAGTTCATTGAGTATTTACGGCACCACAAGCGTGAAGAGGTAATCTGTGAAGATATAAATGGCTTAATAGCCGAAGTTGTACATTCAGAGCTACAGCATCAGCGTTTAATTACTTTTAAGAGTAATCCGAACATAACTAATATTCCGCTAAGTATAGTGGCTATCAAGCGTGTTATAACGAATATGATAGGAAACGCGCGGCGTTATTCAGAGGGTGATATTGAAGTACTTAGTTACTACAACTCTAATAAAAAGTACGTGGTTGTTGAAGTAAAAGATAATGGCCCTGGCATTCCTGAGAGTGAATTAGAGTCTGTGTTTGAACCATTTAAGCAAGGTGATGCAGCGCGCGGCAGTGAAGGTAGTGGGTTAGGGCTCGCTATTATTAAACGCATTATTGATATGCACGATGGTAAAGTGAAGCTTTCTAATCGACCGGAAGGCGGCTTAAGCGCAAAGGTTTATTTACCAATTAAAATTAGCAGTTAATATAAAAGCCATCGTTGACTAAATTTACGGATGGCTTTTTTTTTTATAAAATAAATATAATTTATATATTAAAGAGCTTTGAAGCGAATCGCGGTGCCGCCACTGGTGGCGAGATTAAGCGTTAGTTTATCGCTTGCAGTTACAATACGCTTCTCAATAGTTAGATCGTATGGATTATTTTTCCATTCTGCATTTTTACCATCTTTATAAATTTGCGCTTCAAACTTCTTCCCTTGTTCTAAAAAGTCTAGTTTCACCTCAATAGCACGTGCTTTTTCGTCGGTAACTGCACCTAAGTACCAATCATTTCCTGTATATTTATTACTTTTACGCTCTTTGCGTGCAAATACAATAAAGTCGCCTACTTCGCCATCAAGAGCAATACTTTGCTGCCAATCTGTTGGTACGTCTTGAATGAATTGAAACGCATCGGGCTTAGCCAAATAGTTTTTAGGTAAGTCGGCAGCCATTTGAATTGGGCTATACAAAACAACATAAAGTGCGAGTTGTTTGGCGAGTGTGGTTTGTGGGCGGTTTGTATCGCCTCCTAAACCATTAAAGCTCATATCAAAAATACCTGGCGTAAAGTCCATTGGTCCTGCAAGCATGCGGGTAAAAGCAAGCATTGGTACATGCTCTGGTGGGTTAGGTGGTGAACCCCATGCATTGTATTCTTGTCCGCGTGCACCTTCGCGCGCAATCCAGTTTGGATAAGTACGGCGCAGGCCTGTATCTTTAATTGGCTCGTGAGTATTAATGCTAATTTTATGTTTAGCTGCAAGTTTTACGTTATAAAGGTATTCGTTAACCATAAACTGGCCGTCATGCCATTCGTGGCGAGCAATACCGTTTTTGTCTATACGTTTTATATTTCCGCCATCGGCTACATAACCTGTTTTTACTTGGCTTACGTTTGATTTTTCGTAAAGAGCAAAAGCACCTTCCATTTGGTCACGGTAGTTGCTTACATTACCTGATGTTTCGTGATGACCAATGAGTTGTACGCCTTTTTCTTTGCCGTATTGAGTAAGCGCTGCTATATCAAAGTCGTCGTACGGTTTGGTAAAGTTAAATACATCGCCATTAAAATACCAATCGCCATCCCAGCCAATATTCCAGCCTTCAACGAGTACGCCATCAAAACCATACTGCGCTGCAAAATCCATATAGTATTTTGTGGTTTGCGTAGTGGCGCCGTGTTTTTTACCGCTACCCCAAGTTTGCGTGTTTATATGCATACCCCACCAAATACCCACGTATTTGCCAGGCTTAACCCACGACACGTCACCGAGTTCATTAGGCTCGTTTAGGTTTAGTATTATATCTGAATTAACTAAGCCAACAGCGCTGTCGGCTATTTGAATGGTGCGCCATGGTGTTTTAAAAGCACCTTGTTTTTTAACGGCAACACCATCTGACCACGGCGTTAAATCGGCAGTGAACGTACCAGAGCGACGCTGATTTAGCACCATGCCTGCATAATCAACAAGTGCGGCTTCATGAATACTAATATGAGTACCGTCACTTGTTTTAAACGTAAATGGTGTGTGAGCTAGTGAAGCTTCGTTAAGTGGAGTGGTGTTGTAAACATATTCGTAGCGGTTCCAGCCACGAGCAGGTATCCACCATGCTGTTGCATTATGGCTATTGTTTATTGCAAATTCAGTCAACTCTTTGGTTATTTCTGTATGTTCGAACCCGGCTTGTTGTGGTACTTCGTACCTAAAACCTACACCACTATCAAATGCTTTAAATCGAATTGTGTAGGTGCCTTTATTTGGCTCGTTTTTTGTAAAGGTAACGGCTACTTCGTTATATTCGTCAACAACGTTTTGGCGCTCGCCC
This sequence comes from Pseudoalteromonas sp. Z9A5, assembly GCF_011378875.1. NCBI lineage: Bacteria > Pseudomonadati > Pseudomonadota > Gammaproteobacteria > Alteromonadales > Pseudoalteromonadaceae > Pseudoalteromonas > Pseudoalteromonas sp. Z9A5. The sequence goes on along the minus strand of NZ_WTLC01000018.1, from coordinate 34,802 downwards.
CAGGGTTGTTGCCACTGTGTATTAACGCTTTGTTGTTCAATGCTTTTAATTTTAAAACTGTCGCTAAAGGCCGCTTGTGTTTTAAATTCAAACCCCAGTAAAGATTTGTTTATAACCGCTTTGTTTTTAAATTTTATTGCGTAGCTAGGCGTGTTGGTTTCGTCAGAGATGCTTACTGTTATTTGTGTGTCTGGCGATTTTAGCTCTACGGTTTGTCCGTAGCTATTACTAGCAAAGGCTAAAAGCACAAGTGCTGGTATTCTCATGGTGTGTCCTTAGATGAGTCGGTGGTGACATCTAAGGATAATGACTGTTGATGATTAATACGACTGCTTACATACGTATTCAATGTTTTAAAAAATAGAAAGAATTTGGTGGCTTAATCGGTCTATAATGTAAATAAATTGATAATAGCGACAAGAAAATGATAAAAAGCTTACTTTATGTATTTTTACTAAGTGTTAGTACTGGAGTTTTTGCAGCAAATATTACAATTAAAAATGCTAATAATGACCCATTACCTAATGCTGTTGTATGGCTAACTGCAGGAGACCCCTCTAGCGTTATTCCTCCTGAAGCACCTTATGCGATGACCCAGCAAAATCGAGAATTTAAGCCACGTATTTTAGTTGTCCCACAAAATGCAAAGGTAGAGTTTCCGAATGCGGACTCAATCATGCATCATGTTTATTCATTTTCTAAAGCCAAAACGTTCGAATTAAAGCTATATAAGGAGCACCCAAAAGCGCCCATTACTTTTGATCAAACGGGTGTTGTTGAGCTTGGCTGTAATATTCATGATTGGATGTTAGGTTATATAGTGGTGGTTGATAGCACTATTTTTGCGATTACAGATGAAGCCGGAAAAGTTGATTTAACAGCGATGGCAGGCGAGTACACACTTAGCGTATGGCACTCAGGGTTTGGTGATATAAGTAATGTTGAATCTGAAGTGGTATCTGTAAGCTCAAAACCGCTTACCTACAAAATTAAGCAAACTATAACCGAGCAAATTGATTTTGCTACGGATGAATTTGATGACTATTAATAACTTGCTAAAGCTGACTTTTTTAAGTTGTATTGTACTTTTTAGTAATACGCTGAGCGCACAAGTAAGAGGTTTATTGCAAGTTAGGGCTGTACAAGGCGATGACATACTGAGCTGGCAAGAAGGTGGCGTTGGATTGTATCGGCATGATAGTAAAAGCGATGAGCTTATTTTATCGCAAGGTATTTTAGATTTTAATATAGATTTAGCATCTAACTGGTCGGCTCATGGGGTGTTAAATCTTAATCAGGCTCCTGATGTTGGCTTAGGTTTTACGCAAGCTTATGTAAAGTATCAACCGCTATCTAATAGCAACTATAAATGGCATGTGCGTGTAGGGGGCTTTTACCCACTTATGTCTTTAGAAAATCCAGACATAGGTTGGACTTCTCCTTATAACTATACAAACTCAGCTATTAATAGCTGGATAGGAGAGGAGTTACGTACTGTTGGCGCTGAGGTAACTATTAAGCGCTCAGCTAAACGTTTCAACAGCGCACATAGCTTTAGCTTTGTAGGCGCTACATTTAAAGGCAATGACCCTGCGGGTACCTTACTCGCGTGGCGTGGTTTTGCACTACACGATAGGCAAACAACATTTAACGAAGGTGTTAAATTTGCACCTGTCGCGTCATTAAATGAATACGCGCTACGCTGGCAAGCTAATCAAGTTTTACCGTTTGAAGAAGTCGACGGTCGCTTTGGTTATTATGCCGGTGTGCATTGGGATTACTTAAAAAAGTCACAATTTCGAATTTATTATTACAACAACAATGGCGACCCAACTAAGCTTAATATTAGTTCGGGGCAGTATGCATGGGATACCCGTTTTACTAGTGCTGCTTGGTTATATAAGTTTAATAATAAAACACGCTTTATAGCACAAGTGTTAAATGGTAAAACCGAGATGGGTGATAATAAACTAATAGATAATGCATTTTATAGTCACTATTTAATGCTGAGCCATAAAGAAGGTAAAAACAGAGTTTCGTTACGTTACGACTATTTTGAAGTAACCGATAACGACATTACTCCATATGACCCTAATACTAGCCATGGCGAGGGGGTAACGGCCACGTGGCGTTACAATATTAATAAAAAGGTTCAGGTAGGAGTTGAAGCTTCTGCGCTTAAAAGCTTTGCTGAAAATAGAGCCGCAATAGGTTTTAATCAACGTACTTCGCAACAACAAGTAATGATAAACGCTCAGTGGCGTTTTTAAAGTATAAAAAAGGGAGCGTTTAAACGCTCCCTTTTTAGTTTTACAAATTATGTAAATTACTTTTTATCGAATGCGCGTTTCATATAGTTAGGTGTAGCGAGTGCACCATGGTGAATACCGTTGTTGTAGTATTCGCTATGTTGCGCAATATTTGCAGCTGCATCTTCTCTAAAACCGTCAAATGCTTGTGATTTACGTGCAAGTGTTACCGACCATAAACCGCTTGGGTAAATTGGCTGCGGGAATGGCAATGTTTGTAAATCGTTAAAGCCTACGCTTAACATAGCTTCGCGCATTTCAACTAATAATGGCATATGCATAAGTGGCGATTCACTTTGCTGTACTAAAATACCACCTGGGCGCAGTGCATCTAAACAGCTAGTGTAAAACGCATGGTTAAATAAACCTTCCCCAGGACCTACTGGATCTGTGCCATCAACAATAACAACGTCAATAGATTCGCCAGCTGCTTCGCGCATGTATTTAATGCCATCGTCAAACATAACCGTTGCACGAGGATCGTTATTAGATTCGCAAAGTTCTGGGAAGTATTTTAACGACATTTGCGTTACTACTTCGTCTATATCTATTTGCGTCACAGTTTCTACGCCTGGGTGTTTTAACACTTCACGTAATGTACCGCAGTCGCCGCCGCCAATAATAACCACGTTTTTAGGGTTTGGGTGCGCTAAAAGTGCAGGATGGCTGATCATCTCATGATAAAAGAAGTTTTCTCGGGTTGTAACCATAGTACACCCGTCGATGATCATTAAATTACCAAAGTCTGTGGTTTCAAACATTTCTACCTTTTGAAAAGGAGATTGTTTTTCATCTAACTTTTTATTAATACGTAATGAAAATGCGCTGCCATCGCGGTCGCTAATTTCAGTAAACCACTTACTTTGATCTAAATTTGCCATAGTTACTATTACACTTTTTAGGTTGAGTATGAAAAAGGGGCAATTTTGCCAGTGCTTGGCGTATTGCTCAATGACATTTTAACTGATTTGACGAATAAAGTTAGTTAGGAGTGAGTGAAAGTTCAATTTTTGTTAGCCTAGTGGATAGTGACGTATTAAAATGCGCCTTTATACCTAATTGACTAAAGAAGAGTTGCCATGACCTGGGGTTTAGAAACAGCACGCGCTACTTATAACGTTGCTCATTGGAGCGATGGTTATTTTGATATTAACGCACAAGGCGAACTGGTGGCTTACCCAGATGGCGACCAAACAAAAGCCGCAATTTCTTTAACGCAATTAACTGAGCAGTTTAAACAACAAGGTTTAACGTTGCCGGTTTTAGTGCGCTTTACCGATATTTTAAAAAATCGTGTAGACACGCTTACTAATGCATTTACTCAAGCACGAGCAAATCGTGAATATAACGGTAAATACACCTGTGTTTATCCAATTAAAGTAAATCAGCAGCGCTCTGTTGTGAGTAAATTATTAGCGCATCCAAGTGGGCTTGTAGGCTTAGAAGCCGGCTCAAAGCCAGAGCTTATGGCTATTTTGGGTGTAGCAAAAGAGCCAATCACTATTGTGTGTAACGGCTATAAAGACAGTGAGTTTTTACGTTTAGCATGTATTGGTCAAGCAATGGGGCACAGTGTAAAAATTGTTGTAGAAAAGCTTTCAGAACTTACCACGCTACTCGAAGAAATAGACAACCTAGGTATTGAGCCAGCTATTGGTATTCGCATTCGCTTAAACTCAGTAGGCAAAGGCAAGTGGCAAAACACGGGTGGCGAAAAAGGCAAGTTTGGTTTAACTGCTGGGCAAGTGCTTAGCGCAGTTGAAGTGCTTAAAAAGCATAATAAATTGCACTTAATGCAAATGGTGCATTTTCATATTGGTTCTCAAATTGCCAACATTCGTGATATTCACCGTGCTTTGCGTGAATGTGCGCGTCACTTTGCTGAGCTTACTCAATTAGGTGTGCCACTTAACACCGTTGATGTTGGCGGTGGTTTAGGCGTTGATTATGAGGGCTCAGGCTCACGTAGTGCGTGTTCAATGAATTACACCGTTGAAGAATATGCGCGTAATGTAGTAAATGCATTTGCAGAAGTGTGCGATCAACATAACCTTACTCATCCAGCTATTATTACCGAGTCGGGCCGTGCTTTAACCGCGCATCATGCGGTGTTAATTACGGATGTTATTGATGTAGAAAAAGCGCCGAATCATTTAAACCCAGAAGCACCTGTTAAAAACAGTGCATTAGTACTTGATGAAATGTGGCAATGTTTGCAGCGTTTAAATCCGCGTATGGCATTAGAGATTTATCATGATGCTATGCACTTATTTAGCGAAGCGCACGATCAGTACGTGCATGGCTTAGTAAGCATGTTAGAGTGGGCGAAAATAGAGCAGCTTTACTTTACTATTTTACACCGCGTACGTGCATCACTTAGTAATAACGCACGCGCTCACCGTGAAGTACTAGACGATTTAAACGAAAAGCTTGCTGATAAACTCTTTGTTAACTTTTCATTATTTCAGTCGTTGCCTGATGTGTGGGGCATTCAGCAGTTGTTTCCGGTTATGCCAATCGAAAACTTAACTCAGCCACTTACTCAGCGCGCGATTATTCAAGATATTACCTGCGATTCTGACGGGCAAATTCGTGAATACGTTGAAGGTGCTGGTATCGAAACTAGCTTACCGATTCCTGAGTATAAACATGGTGAGCAATATCATATTGCCATGTTTATGGTTGGTGCATACCAAGAAATTTTGGGTGATTTACATAACCTATTTGGTGACACCGATTCAGTACATGTAGAGCTTAACGACGATGGTTATGTGTTAACCAATGCTATAAAAGGTGATAGCGTTAAGGATGTATTAAAGTTTGTTGACTATGATAGCGACATTTTAGCGGACAACTTTGCACATCAAATTAATAAACTTGATGTATCTGCACAATGTAAAGAAGGCTATTTAGCTGAGCTTAATGCAGGGCTAGAAGGCTACACCTATTTTGAAGATTAATGGTGTCATCATTAATTATTCTTAATTTAGGTTAATTACGTCACTAAGTATAAGAAAAGCGCAGTAATAGATTACTGCGTTATGTTTAAAGGAAAAGAAGTAATGTCAGTTATCCGCAGTGTATTTAGTATTATTTTTTACACAATAAATACTCTTTTTTGGTTTGTGCCCATTTTCATTTGCGGGCTTATAAAGCTTATTCCTATTAAGCCGCTACAAAAGCTGATGAGCTGGGCGGCCAAGCAATTTGCAACTATTTGGGTTACTTTTAATAGCTTAAACCAAAAGTTATTTACTCCAACTAAACTAAATGTAACAGGGCTTGAAGATCTTAAATTAAAAGATTGGTACTTGGTTATTGCAAATCATCAAAGCTGGGTAGATATTTTAGTGTTGCAGCGCGTATTTAATCGCAAAATTCCATTCTTAAATTTCTTTTTAAAGAAAGAGCTTATCTACGTGCCAATTTTAGGTTTATGTTGGTGGGCGCTTGATTTCCCATTTATGACCCGCACTAGCAAAAGCCAGTTAAAAAAGAACCCAAAACTCCGTGGTAAAGATTTAGAAACAACGCGTAAAGCGTGTGAAAAATTTAAAGAAATGCCGGTAAGTGTGGTTAATTTTGTTGAAGGTACTCGTTTTACTGCGCAAAAACATGAGCGTCAAAGCAGTCCGTTCCCACATTTATTAAAACCAAAGGCGGGCGGTATCGCTTTTGTTATGCAAGCAATGGGCGAGCAAATTACTAAAGTAGTTAATGTAACCATTCATTACCCTGATGGCATTCCTACGTTTATGGATTTTGCTGGTGGTAAGGTAAAGAATATTAATATACACGTTGAAGTAAGGCCTGTAAGCGAAGAGCTAATTGGTGATTACACGGGTGATTCTGATTTTAGAATACGCTTTCAAAGCGAGTTAAACCGTTTATGGGAAAACAAAGAGCTAACGTTACAAGAGCTTGAGAATAACCATAAATAAAAAGTAATAAACGAATTACTGATACATACTTTAAGTGAATTAAAGTATGTATCGCTTATTGACTGCGATATATGGGTATTTCGTTTATAAAACGATTAATTAAAACGGTAAAGCATTTAGGCATTATTTTCAAAACATATGAGTGAGTTGTAAGTTACTAAAATATACAACTCACCAATATTTATAAACAGCATCCCACACATGAACCTAAAATCAGTAAGGAAATTGAATTTCTATGACCAATACACACTTGCAAGAGCTAATTGCTCCTTGGTTTGAAAAAGTACCCGACGCGGATTTTCTTAGCTCTATTACTGCAGTAGCAATTGGGGTCGTGTCGTTATTAGTACTGTATTTATTTACTCGTCGTTTAATGTTGCCTGGCATTCAAAAAATAGTGACGAAGCTTTCTCCTGAGCGTATTGGCGCGCTTTCTCCTATGCTTAATAAGCTAAACAAACGTATTGCAGGAATGCTGTGTTGTGTATTGTTTTTAGCTACATTTGATAGCGTATACCCAGTTAATGAAATTGCAGGAGAAATACTAAAAACGATAGGGCAAGCTTTACTCATTATTTATGTCGGTTTTATTTTTAGTAGTATTGTGAGTATTGCGGGCACTATTTATAATCAATTAGAGTTTGCACGTGAAGTTCCTATTCAGGGCTTAATTCAGGTTGTTAAGCTAGTCACCTTTATAGTGTGTGCTATTTTAATAGTTAGTATTTTCCTTGAAAAGTCACCTACTTATATACTCTCTGGTTTTGGTGCGATTGCTGCGGTTACGTTATTAGTATTTAAAGACACTATTTTAGGTTTTGTAGCGAGTATTCAAATAGCAGCAAATCGCTTAGTAACCTATGGTGATTGGATTCAAGTAGAAAATTACGGCGCTGATGGCGAAGTAATTGATTTGGGTTTAAACACGGTAAAGGTACGTAACTGGGATAACACTATAACCACTATTCCCACTTATATGTTAGTAGCGGGCTCGTTTAAAAACTGGCGCGGAATGCAAGAGTCGGGCGGTAGACGTATTAAGCGGTCGCTTAATATAGATATGCACAGTATTTGTTTGGTGAGTGACGAATTTAGAAAACAAATTGATGCGGCTATTCCGCTGCATGACTACATTCGAGTGACGACATTACCCGCTCAGGTTTCTAATTTAGGGCTGTTTCGCCGTTATGCGGAGGGCTATTTAAAACAGCACAGTAAAATTAATACGTCGCTTACGTTAATGGTACGAGAGCTGCAACCACTAAACCATGGTTTGCCTATTGAGTTTTATTGCTTTAGTGAAGATAAACGCTGGATTTCGTACGAGCACTTACAGGCCGAGATAATGGACCATTTGCTTGCGGTGTTACCGGTGTTTGGTCTTAGGGCATATCAAAGTGTAAGCGGGCAATTAAGCCCACCGAGTGAGCAACAGACAGATAAGCCAACATTTAGAGTGATGGCAAGTAGTGTTGCAAAAGACCCACAGCAATAAATAAAGCTAAGAGCCACCAAATAGGTGGCTTTTTAAATCGCAGCCATGTAAATGCAATTATTACTAACGCAACTTGCCAAAGATTATGCACCGCTGATGTCCAAATTGGCGAATACAGTGCAGCCGCTAAGAAACCAACTACTACTGCATTAAGTGCAGCTATTGAACTTGCAAAGCGTGGTTTGTTTGCCAAATTAATCCAACTCTTCTGAAACGCCAGTATAAGTAAAAAACCAGGCATAAATATAAGCAGTGTAGCTATAAAAGCACCTACTAATGGTTGCTCAGTGGTAAGTTGTGCGCCTAAGTAAGTAGCAATAGTAAACATAGGTCCTGGCACTGCCTGTGCACTGGCGTAAGCACTTAAAAATTGATCATCACTCAATGCTGGTACGCCTGCTTGAAGTACTGGTAGTACTACGTGACCACCACCAAACACCATTGCACCTGCTTGGTAAAAAGGCGCAAATAAAGCAAACTCTTGACCAAGCGGAATAAAGCTAACACCAAGTAGAAGCGCAAATAACCCCAGAGCAATCCAGTTAATATTACTTTTTTTGCTACTAATATCTTCCGTGGCTGTACCAAGTTTTAATAAAGGCCATATAGCACCTATTGCTGCAGCAATTATTAAAATAGCGATTTGAGTGCCCAGCATTGGTAATAACACCAAAGCAAGTGTACTCATTACAGCAAGTAGCTTAAGTGCGGTACTTGTACAAAAGCTTTTAGCCATACTAAGCGTTGCATCAGCAACTATAACAACGGCAAATAACTTTAAGCCTGCAATAATAGCAAAGTAAATAGCGTCAAACTGATGAGCACTAACCGCAAGTAGCACCATTATTAAAAACGAAGGTAGAGTAAAGCCTACAAATGCAGCTATACCACCCAGTACACCAGCACGCTCAACGCCAATTGCAAAACTAACTTGGCTAGAGCCAGGACCTGGTAAAGCTTGGCTTAAGCTAATAAGTTGTGCGTAACGCGTGTTAGTAAGCCAATTTAACGAGTCTACAAAGTGGCGTTTAAAGTAACCTAAATGCGCAGCAGGACCGCCAAAGCTCATACACCCGAGTAAAAAAAACTGTCTAAAAATAGCAATTAACATTGCGCCAATATCCTTTGTAAAGTTCATTAAATTGTCACAGGGGAGTATGACATTTTTATTAAAACGACACATTAGTTTAGGGTATGCTTAACTATCGAGCTAGATGCGTTGCTTTTAACACTCTCTTCATAGTTTGTTCATACATGTATTTGCATACTCTTGCTAAATTCTTAATGAATAGGTATCACCATGACTTTAACTAAATCACTTTTAAGCGTAACCGTAGTAGCTTTGTTGCTTTCTGGTTGCGAAATGAATAACACAGGTAAAGGTGCCGCTATTGGCGCTGCAGCCGGAGGTGTATTAGGTAAGGCTACGGGTAATCATAAAGATAAACGTATTTTTATTGGTGCAGCTATTGGTGCACTTGCTGGCGCAGCTGTTGGCGACTACATGGATAAGCAAGAAGAAGCATTTCGTGATGAGCTAGCAGGTTCGGGTGTTGAAGTAGTACGAGAGGGTGATAACTTACGTTTAGTTATGCCATCAAATATTACCTTTGCAACGGATCAATCTTATATTTCATCAGGCTTTAACGATACGTTAAACGCGATTGCTAAAGTAATGAACAAGTACGAAAAAACCTACCTTAGTGTAGAAGGGCATACCGATAGTACAGGTAAAGATAGCTACAACATGAACCTATCGCGTGAGCGTGCAAAAAGTGTGAAAGACTACTTAGTGAACCAGCAAATTATGGCTACACGAGTTAGTACTATGGGTTATGGCGAAACACGCCCAATTGCGACTAACGATAGTGCAAATGGCCGTGCTCAAAACCGTCGTGTAGAAATTCAGATAGTGCCAAATACCGAAGGTTAGGGTTCTTGAACCTTGCAAATTTAACCTTGAAAGGTCAACAGACCCTAATCCTTATTAAACTGTAATTCACACAGTTTTTGATACAACGGGTTACTTGCTAATAACGCTTGGTGAGTACCCGTTGCTATGATTTCTGCATTTTCCATTACTACAATTACATCTGCATGTTTTACCGTTGCCAGCCTATGGGCAATTATTAACGTTGTTCTGTTTTGCATTAAATGCTCAAGTGCAGCTTGTACATGTTGCTCACTTTGCGCATCCAGCGCGCTGGTGGCTTCATCAAGAAGGAGTATTTCAGGGTCTTTTAATATGGCACGTGCAAGCACAATACGCTGCTTTTGCCCACCCGATAACCTCACACCCTGCTCACCTAAAAAGCTGTTATAACCTTGCGGTAGCTGTTTGATAAATTCATCGGCATGCGCATATTTTGCTGCGGCATATACTTGCTCGTCGGTTGCACTTGGGTTGCCATAGCGAATGTTATGCATTACATCGGAGCTAAATAAAATAGGGTTTTGCGCTACCATGCCCATTTTATTACGCAAAGTATTAAGCGATAAGTCTTTAATATTTACATCTTTAAATTTAATGGCTCCGCTAGCCGGATCGTAAAATCGCTGTAGTAATTCAAATAACGTTGTTTTACCTGCGCCAGAGGGACCAACAATTGCCATTGTTTGACCTTGCTCAATCGTTAAGTTTATTTTATTAAGCGCACTCACGTCTGGACGAGAAGGATAGTTAAAGCTTATATTTTCAAGTGTAATAGCAGGGCTGTTAATGTTTTGCAGTAAGCTATCGTCTTGTGGATCTAGCGGGTTTTCTATCTCACTTTTAACAGCAAGTAACTCAAGTAACCTTGCAGCCGCGCCTGCTGCACGTTGTAGTTCGCCATATACTTCAGCAACGGTTGCCACCGACATTGCAACCATAATAGCGTAAAACACAAACGCACCTAACTCGCCGCCGCTCATGGTGCCTGCAAGTACGTCGTTACCACCTACCCATAACATAGCGCTAATAGCACTAAAGGTTAAAAAAATCACCACGGCTATTAAAAATGAACGTTGCTTAATACGTTTTTTAGCAACGTTAAAGGCTTTTTCGGTCTCAAGCGCAAAGGCATGTTGTTCTTGTTCTTCATGGCTATAACTTTGCACTACTTTTATGTTTTGTATGATTTCTCCGGCATAGGTACTTATGTCGGCAATGGCATCTTGGCTAGAGCTTGCTAGTTTGCGTACCTTGCGACCAAATATCATCATAGGAACAAGTACCAGCGGTACACAGGCTACAACCACTAAAGTAAGTTTTAAATTAGTAAATAGCAGCATAGCTAAGCTACCAATCAACATAAGTACACTGCGCAGCGCCATAGAAAATGATGAGCCGATAATTGATTGCAGTAATGTGGTGTCGGTGGTTAAACGCGACATAAGTTCGCCACTGCGGTTTTCTTCAAAGTAGCTAGGGTGTAGCGTTACAATGCGATTAAACACTGCTTTTCTAATATCGTTACTTACCCGCTCGCCAATCCACGACATTAAATAAAAACGGCTAAAAGTACCTATCGCTAATAAGCTGATTAAACCAATGAGTACCAGCACAGCTTGCTGTAATTGATCTTTGGAGCCTGCAATAAACCCATGATCAATAACAAACTTAACACCTTGCCCCAACGACAAATTAACACCCGCAGTCACTAACAGTGCAGCTAGCGCAGCTACTACCATCCATTTGTAAGGTTTTATAAAAGCAAAAACAGGTAATAGGCTGCTAAAAGCAGCTTTTTCGGATGCAGAGGTGTTTTTTGACATAGTGGATTCTTTTTAAAGGTTAAGGTATAGATATGGCATCATCGGATTAAAAATCAATAGTATTAAATATCATCAATAAGGAATTGTTATGACAACAAAAATAATAAGTGGTGAATTTATAGTGTCTTTAGCGCCAATTGAAGGTTACGTCAAAGGGCAGCAAGGTATTAACTTGGGACGTATGTCGATTGATAAAACATTTAAAGGTGACTTAAATGCTACAAGCCAAGGCGAGATGCTTAGCGCAATGACACCAACCCAAGGCAGCGCAGGTTATGTTGCTATTGAACAAGTTATTGGTACGCTTGAAGGAAAGCAAGGTAGCTTTGTATTACAACATTTTGGCACTATGGATAAGGGTCAAGACAGCCTAATTTTAACTGTTATTCCTGATTCAGGCACTGGCGAGCTAGAGGGTTTAAGTGGCAGTATGAAAATTCGCATTGAGCAGGGCATTCACTATTACGATTTTGACTACGTGTTTGAAAGTAAGTAAAGCTTGGTATAGGTTTTAGTATTCGAATCTCAACTGTTAAAAATGATAAGTTATAAGGAAAAAAATGACATTAACGGCATGGTTTAGTTTAGTTGTTGTATGCATGATGGGTGCAATGTCGCCAGGTCCAAGCCTTGCAGTTGTGTTAAAGCATACAATGAGTGGCGGAATGAAAAGCGGTATGCTTGCTGCGCTTAGTCATGGCGTGGGTGTTGGGCTTTACGCGGCAGCTTCGTTACTTGGTTTAGGGACATTGATGGCTCAATTTCCAACGGTATACCAAGTCCTTGTATATTTAGGCGCTGGGTATCTAGCCTATTTAGGTTTAAAAATTCTGTTAGCAAAACCCAGTAATGACGAACTGCAAATACAAAAAAGTGAGCTAAGCGCAACCAAAGCGCTGCAAGATGGATTCGCCATTGCGTTTTTAAACCCTAAATTGGCAATTTTCTTTTTAGCGTTGTTTTCGCAATTTATAGACCCGCAAAACCTGACTTTAAGCATTGGCATTATTATGTGCTTAACTGTATTTGTAATTGATACAGGTTGGTATTTGCTAGTTGCAGTACTTACTGAGGTTTCAAAAAATCGCTTTGGTTTTACTAAGCAGAACCCATGGCTTGATAAAATACTGGGTGTTGTGTTTATTGCCCTTGCTATAAAAGTCGTTATTAGTTTGTAAGATTGAGTAGAGATTATTGAAGTTTGCAGAGTGTATTTTTAGTTATATAGATAAAGGATTAAAACAATGACAAAACATATTTTAAAAAGTGCTTCATTCGATTACAAGGTAAAACAATACTGGATGGTTACGGCAACTTTATTTGCAATGTTGGCTCTTATTACTATACCGCTTATACCTATCATTTTACTTATTGTATGGCTGGTGGGTGGGCGAATACTTGCAGCTATGTCGGCTGATTTATTATCGCAAAAGCTGGTAGTTAAACGTGGCATATTATTTAAAGAAGAAAAATCGATTCCGCTTGAAAAAATAACTGATGTTGGATTAAGCCAGGGCCCACTAATGCGCCTTTTTGGGTTATATCGTTTAAGCTTTGAAACGGCAGGGCAGTCAGGAAATGGTGCTTTAGTGTCTTTGCTTGGTGTAGTTAATGCGAGTGAGTTTAGAGAGGCGATACTTGAGCAAAAAGATATATTGGCTAACCAAGGTAAAACTTCGCAGCAGCCGACAGAGCAAAGTGAGAAAGAGCTGCTAAGAGCGCTGACTTATAGTGTAAAAAATATAGAACAAATGCTACTTGCTTTACTTGATGAAAAACAACAAAAGTAATTTACCTTTAAGTATAGGTAGGGCGCTTATAAGGTTATTTTTATGAATACGGATATAAAAAATATATTTAATAATTATCCTGAAATAGCAAAAAGTAAGCTTATAAAATTACGAGAGTTAATTTATACCGTAGCACAAGAGCAAAGCTTAGGAGTTGTTGAAGAGTCAATAAAGTGGGGAGAGCCAAGTTATAACACAATAAATGGCAGCCCCATTCGCGTGGGCTTTAAGGGCTCATCGTGTTATTTATTTTTTCATTGCCAATCAAAGCTAGTAAGCACATTTAGAGAATTATACTCTCATAATCTTACCTTTGAAGGAAATAGAGCAATTGTGTTAAATAGTGAAAAGCCATTACCAGAGTACCCAGTTAAAGCGTGTATTAAATTAGCACTGACTTATCACAAAGTTAAACGCCTACCTTTGTTAGGTGCATAACTGCATGCACTTAAGTAGATACTTAAAACACACTACATATTTGGTTTGCGTCACAGGTAATAACAGTCACGTTTTCGTAGCCAACACGCGTTAACGCTTCAGCGCCAAGTGTTGCGCGTGCACCGCTTGCGCAGTGCACGTAAATAGGGCGTGCTGCGTCTTTTTCTATTTCCATTAGTTTCATCTCGAGCAATCCGCGCGGAATATTTATTGCTCCTACAGCTGCTTTTGTAGCGTGCTCTGCGGGTTCTCGCACATCAATAAGTAAACCTTTATTTTGTTCAAGCTCGAGTTTTGCTTGCGCTGCGTCAATACGGCGTTGGTTAGGTGTGATAATTTTTAGTAAGTCAGGGATCGATGTAAGCATTAGTCTGTAAATCCTCTTTTTCGTAAAAAAGACATTAAAGGGCACCACTTGGTATAAGCAGATTGAATTAAGTTAATACCTATAAATAACGTTAAAAACTGAAAGTTACTATGTACAAAGTAACTTAATAATACAGATACTGCTACAGCACTTCCGCCGATTAATAAAATTGCATCGCTAATTTTCATTGGTCACCTTAATATTAGTAAACTCTAATGTTAATTATATTAGAACTTACTAATGTAAAAGTCTATACTTAAAAAGGTCAAAAAAGAGAAATAACAAAATGAATATTGAACAACTAGCTGTCAACGCAGAGCAAGCCGAACAGTTTTTAAAATTAATGGCTAACAAAAATCGCTTAATGATTTTATGTAGTTTATTACAAGGCGAGCAAAGTGTAGGTGAGCTAAATAAAAATGTACCTTTAGCACAGTCGGCGCTATCTCAGCATTTAGCAAGTTTACGCAAGGCAGATATGGTTGTTACTCGCCGAGAAGGGCATACTATTTATTACTCGTTGACCGACCCAAAAGTTGAGTCGATCATTGCTTTGTTATATGAATGGTTTTGCCGACAAGAAAATACTAAATAAAAGTAGCTATTTCATCGATAGATTTTTTATCGAGTGCATGAGCAGGTATTGTTGCATCATCACTTGGGTAGCCTGCAATAAGTAGCATATACGGGCGTTCGTTATCTCTATCGCGACCACATATGTCGGTTAAAAAGCTCATTGGTTTTGGAGTATGAGTAAGGGTTGCCAAACCGGCACGGTGCAAAGCTTGAATTAAAAAGCCGGTAGCTAAGCCAACAGACTCATGCACATAATAATTCGTATTTTTATCATCGGTGCTTACACCCCCCTTTTTTTGACTAAATACAGCTATAAGCCAAGGTGCATGTTCTAAATAAGGCTTATTAGCATCGGTCCCTAGAGGCTTTAGTGCATCTAACCATTCTTCACCTGCTCGTCCTTCGTAAAAAGATCGTTCTAGTTTTTCGGCGGCTTCTCTTATTTGTTTTTTTACATCACTGCTGTTTATAGCTACAAAATGCCAAGGCTGATGATTCGCTCCACTTGGTGCTGTGCCCGCTGCTTTTATACATGCTTCAATAATATTTTTTGGTACTGGGCGATCGCTAAAGCTGCGAATGCTATGGCGGCGTTGGCTAGTGGTTAAAAACTCGTTAGCGCGATTTAGCATTTCGTCGTGTGGGTATTCTATAAAGTCGTTTAATGGCTGGCTTTGGTGATCTTGCATGGCTTTTCGCTTCTTATAAAAAGTATATGTAGTTTTTATACCGAGTGAATAACGCGCAGGCAAGTGTTATGAGTTTAAATTGTGTTTATTTGTTGTTACAAATTTAGCCAGTAGGTAACTTATGTTCCTGTTTTTCTTGTGGTATAAAACATCATAAAAATAATTACTTATATTCAAGGAAGTAAAAATGCTATCAATAACAGGGTTATCTAAAACCTACGATAACGGCGTACATGCACTGCAAGGTGTTGATTTATCTATAGGTAAAGGGATGTTTGGGTTGCTTGGACCAAATGGTGCTGGTAAATCATCGCTTATGCGTACTATTGCAACACTGCAGTCGGCTGATTCAGGTTCAATTACTTTTGATGGTATTGATGTATTTAAAGACCCACAAGCTTTGCGCCAACGCTTAGGTTACTTACCACAAGATTTTGGTGTGTACCCGCGTGTTAGTGCTTACGACTTACTGGACCATATGGCTGTTTTAAAGGGTATTCATAATAAAGCCGAGCGTAAAGAGTCGGTTGAAGGATTACTTGCACACACTAATTTATATCAACATCGCTCAAAAGCTGTAAGTGGCTTTTCGGGCGGTATGCGTCAGCGTTTTGGTATTGCTCAAGCTTTATTAGGTGACCCTGATTTACTAATAGTTGATGAGCCAACTGCGGGGTTAGACCCAGAGGAACGTAATCGTTTTCATAACTTATTAGTAAGCTTAGGTGAGCAAAAAGTAGTGATATTATCAACCCATATTGTTGAAGATGTTGCAGAGCTTTGCCCAAATATGGCGGTGCTGGCTGGCGGTAAAATTTTATTGGAAGGCAACCCAATCGCGCTTACCGATAAACTGCAAGGACAAATTTGGCGCAAAGCCATGAGCCAAGAAGAAGCGCAAGACCTTGAGCCACAACTGCCTGTTATTTCAAAGCGCTTATTTGCAGGGAAAACAATTTTACATGTATTAGCCGAGCAAGCACCTGAAGGCTTTGAAGCTAGTAACGCAAACCTAGAAGATGTGTATTTTTCTACGCTGCTTAATCATCGTAACAGCCAAGTAGCATAAGGAGGCGTTATGTTTTTTAATATGCTCACGTTTGAGCTACGCTATTTTGTGCGTCAGCCTTCGTTTTATGTCACCTCATTAATCTTTTTTTTGATGGCGTTTTTTATAAGCTCTAGCAGTAAATTCCCTCTTGGTGGGGCGAATGTTCATATGAACTCGCCTTTCTCGATTATGCTTTTAACCGTTACATTTTGTACGTTTGCGATGTTTTTAGTGGTTAACTTTGTTGCCAGTTCCGCTATTCGCAACAGTGAAAGCAAAATGGATGAGCTGGTATTTAGTAAGCCTGTTAATCCTGTGCCTTATCAAGCAGGGCGTTTTTTTGGTTCTTACTTAGTTGTACTTATTGTGTTTTTAAGCGTGCCATTGGGTGTGTTTTTAGGGTCGCAATTTGGTTTGTTGGTTGGCTGGCTCGATAGTGAATTGGTAGGTCCTAATAAGCTAATGTACTACGCTGCGCCTTATCTTTATTTAGCAGTGCCAAGTTTACTGGTGCTTTCGGCTATTTTTAATAGTGTAGCGGTCTATTTTAAAACCATGATGTCGGTGTATGTAGCAGCTGTTGTGATTTTTATAGCCTATCAAATTGCCGGCGTTTACTTTGATGATTTAGCATTTAGAAATATTGTTGTTTACGCCGACCCATTTGGCTCTGGTTCGTTAATTGATTTAACACGTTATTGGACTGTAAATGATAAAAACACAGAAGTGCTAACGCTCACAGGTGACCTTTTAGTTAACCGTATATTGTGGGTGGCAATCAGTGTTGCAATGTTTTTTGGCCTTGGAAAGCTAAGCAACCGCATGGTAACTAAAAAACAGAAGAAGCAATTTAAAGTCTCTGCTTTTGTACAAAATAAACAAGCTTCACTTATCAATAGTGCTAAAAATTATAAATCAGCGGGAGTCAATACTAAATCTCAGCTAATAATGCGCAGTATATTCGAACTTAAACAAGTTATATTTAGTGCTCCTTTTATGATTTTAGCGGGTGTAAGTATTGTAACGCTTATGATCCCACTATTTGCTCCTATTGGCGCCTATGGCACTACTAACTGGCCTTTAACTCAGAATATGGTAAATATTATAGGGCGTATTTCCGGTTTATTTTTGTTTGTTATTATCGCTTTTTATAGTGCTGAGCTTGTATGGCGAGAGCGACAAAGTGGTATGGGCGATATTGTCGACAGCTTTCCGGTACATAATAGTGTTTTTTGGGTGTCAAAAATACTGGCTTTAATCGCCGCTATTTCTGGGTTGTTCCTCGTGGGAATGATACTCACAATTACGGTTCAGTTATTTAAAGGTCAATTTAATTTAGAGCTAGGACAGTATTTATTTA
The DNA here is from genome assembly GCF_011378875.1 of Pseudoalteromonas sp. Z9A5. Taxonomy (NCBI): domain Bacteria; kingdom Pseudomonadati; phylum Pseudomonadota; class Gammaproteobacteria; order Alteromonadales; family Pseudoalteromonadaceae; genus Pseudoalteromonas; species Pseudoalteromonas sp. Z9A5. The sequence goes on along the minus strand of NZ_WTLC01000018.1, from coordinate 17,030 downwards.
GGATTGTTTATTTATCGATTTTACCGTTGATTATGCTGACTGTACTCGCCTTCTTTTTACAGATTATTAGCCCGAATAAATATGTAGGAATGGGCTTGTTTATTTTGTATTACATAGCGCAAACAGTAATGGGTTCTTATGGGTTTGAGCATCATATGTATCATTTTTCGCAAAGCAGTAGCGTACCGTATTCTGATATAAATGGTTATGGGCACTTCTTACAAGCTGCGCATTGGTACACATTATATTGGGGTGCGTTAAGTCTTGTTCTAGCGATTGTTGGGTTTGCGTTATGGCATCGTGGTCCTTCACAAACGCTGCGCACACGCCTGTCTATGCTTCGTTATAATATGTCATTAAAAGGGCAAGCGGTTGCGGTTATTAGTGCATTAGTGCTTGTTGGTGCAGGCTACAATATTTATAACAACACAAGAGTTTTGAACGAGTTTACTACGAGCGATGAGCTTCAAGACAAGCAAATAAGTTATGAACAGCAGTTTGCACAATACAAAGACTTAGCACTACCGATGGTGACCGATGTTGACTTAACTGTTGATATTTTTCCAAAAAAGCGTGCTTTAAGTGCTGTGGCAAAAATTAAATTTACCAATACCTCTAACGAGCCAATTACGCGAGTATTGATCACCTCACCTCAACACGCTAAAAGTTGGGATGTAGCTATGGCAGGCGGTAAGATAGTTGAACAATTACCAGCGTTTTATTTAGCATGGTTTGAGTTTGAGCAGCCGCTTATGCCAAACGAAATAAGAGAAGGGCAACTGTCGGTTACTCGCGATCATACAGGCTTTACTGATAAAGACTCTGATACACAATTGGTTGCCAATGGCACTTTTATTAATAATTTGGAACTCCTTCCTAGCTTTGGTTATAACCGTGGTTTACAGGTAGCTGATAAATTTGAGCGCCGTAAGCATGATTTACCTGAGCTTGAACGCGCTCATAAGCTAGAAGACAGCCAGTACTATACACAAAGTGATTTTGGTGCAGCTAATGGGTTTATTAACTTTAAGGCAACGGTAACAACCGACGAGTCGCAATTTGCGATTACCCCAGGGTATTTACAAAGTGAAAGTGTAAAAGACGGGCGCCGCACCTTTGTTTATGAAATGGATGCGCCCATTTTAAACTTTTATGCGGTGCTTTCGGCAGAGCTTGAAAGTAAAAAGGTTGAGCATAATGGGGTAAATATTGAGGTGTACTACCACAAAAATCATGCATGGAATGTCGACCGTATGATTGAGTCAGTACAAGACTCGATAGATTACTTTACACAAGCGTTTGGACCGTATCAGCATAAACAGCTACGTATTATTGAATTTCCTAAGTATCGCTCGTTTGCACAAAGTTTTGCCAATACAGTCCCTTACTCAGAAAGTATGGGGTTTATTACAGACTTAAGAGATGAGAGTAAAGTTGACTACCCTTACTATGTTACCGCACATGAAGTAGCGCACCAGTGGTGGGGGCATCAAGTATCGGCGGCTAATGTAGAGGGCAGTGCCGTTATTTCTGAAACGCTTTCACAATACAGTGCGCTTATGGTGCTCGAAAAGCGCTTTGGCGCAGAGAAGCTACGTAAGTTTTTAAAATATGAGCTTGATAGGTACTTAATAGGGCGTACAGGGGAGGCCTTTGAAGAAATGCCACTATATAAAACGCAGTCTCAACAATATCTTCATTACAATAAAGGATCTGTGGTAATGATGGCGATTTATGATCGTTTAGGTGAAAAACGTTTAAATGATGCACTCAAAGCATTTTTAAATGAGTTTCAGTACCAATCAACACCATACCCAACTACGCTTGATTTACTTAGCTATTTAAAACAAGACGCAACGCTAGCAGAGCAAAGTTTTATTGACGATCAGTTTAAATATATCACCTTGTATGAGCTTGAGATGAAAGAGGTATCGGTGACAGATAGCATTGATAGTGATGGCTTTTATACCGTAACACTGAATGTTGAAGCAGCTAAACACCGTGCTGATGGCCAAGGTGAAGAAACTGAGCAGCCGCTCGATGAACTAATTGATATTGTTTTATTCAGCGATGACCCTGAAAACCTACTAGCTGAAGATTTTGTTATTTACTCTAAAAAGCACCAAATAGTGACTGGTACTAATAAGATTGAGCTTAAAGTAAAAGAAAAACCACTATTTGCGGGGGTTGATCCTTTTGTTAAATTGGTCGATAAGGATAGCACTGATAACTTAGCTAAGTTTTAATTAAGGTTTACAATAACTATTCTAAAGCCGCATTTATGCGGCTTTAGAATGTAATAAGCTATGTGAAAATTGCTTAAAAGTTATTTAGAGTAACCGGAGGGTACTAACTACTGTAGCGCAAAGAGGTTGGTATTTATAAAATGGATATGAAGCGCTACTAATATTTTAGGGTTTGGATTGAGCCTAAATAATACAAAGAGACGGGTTTATAAAGTTCTTAAATGAGAAAAGGGCCATAGGCCCTTCGTGTTGCAGCAAGTAACACATTCTTTTTTATAAAGTAAAATCTACAGCGTAGCCAACATATACTTTAATATCAGCAATATCTGTATCAGATACTCCAAAAGTAAAACCATCTTTTGAAATTGATACGCCATAATCAAAAATATTACTATCGCCAATAAAGTCACCTGAATAGTGACCTACATGTAATGCCATTTCAGTACCATTGCTACCAATTGGAAACGCGTAGTCTGCGTTAAGATATAATGAATCACCAAAGTCAGTACCATCACCGCTTGCATCTGATGTAGCTAAAATTGCAGCACCAAAAGTAAAGCTTTCAATACTGATACTGCCGTAAATTTCAGAAAAATCCGCATCCACTTCAGAAGCTGCATCAGGATATGCATAGTAAATATAACCAACGTCGTAGCTTACGCTTTCGTTTATAGCACCACCAAAGCCAGCATATAAATCTAGCTCGTAGGTCATTTCATCTGCCCAAGATGCGTTTGAAGCCCAAGTACCTGCATAAAAACCAGATTCATGCGCGTAGTCAATGCCACCAGATACAGCTGCATCGCCATCGGTTTGTTCTTGGCCTCGCCATAAGTAGTTTGATGTTGCAGCTGCATTTGCTGTTACTTCAGCTTGAACTGCTGTTGATGTTAACGATGTTGCCACTATTAATGCTATAGCACTTATTGCAATTGTTGTTTTTAGTTTGAGCATGTTCCATTTCCCGTTATATGATTTTTGCATGCCAAGGCTTTATTATGTATTGCTTTAACCTTTTTGCAGGATGCATTTTTATTGTTTAACTGGGGTAGTAGTAGCACTGTATATGCCAAATTTACTTTATCTAATGAAAAATGGTTGTTTATATTTTAAAAACAGAAGGTTGGCTGTATAAGGTATTAAGAGGATATATGTAGTATAAGAAATGTTCGCACACTGCTGGTGCATAAATTAACCTAGCTGCACCAGAAAAACACAGCTAGGTTAGATTTATTTAGCCAAAAATAGTGCGCATTAGACTAATTGTTTCGTTAACGCCGCGACCTTTTTGAACTTCATTAATGATAGAGTCACGTTTGCTGCGAATATGCTCTGGGATATCGTCAGCTGTAAGAGCGCGATCTACTAAAATCTCTGCAGACTCTTTGCCTCTGCGTTGAGTTTTACCAGTAGTTGTTGTGCTACGTTTTGGCTTGCTAAGTAACTTGATATAGTTAGAGTTATCAGGTGTTTTAGCATCCGCATAGTAAAAGAAACATGGTATTAGAGCTTTAATAGCAACTAATTGTTCTTCTAACTCGTTACTTGGTTTAGCCATTTTGTACCATGACATAGCTTGAATACCTTTTACGATATCTTGCCAGTAACGTTCAAAATCACTGTTTTTAAGTTTTGGAACACCAAGGGCACCACATAATGCATCTAGTCGATTATTTGTAATCGGAGTAAATAGATCTGGGCGGCGCATTGCTAACAAGCGAGTTGCAGGAGCAAGTGTTGGTTTTTCATTATTGTCTGTAAACACTTTTGAATAAGCAGCAACAAATTGTTGGTATTCGTACTGCGTTATATCACCTTCAAGCGGGATGTTTGCAAGAGCAGCATCAAAATCACCTGGTAAATCGGCAAGCATTTGATGAAAACCTTTAGCGCTCTTCGTAGATGCAAACCATTCAACATCAAAGTTGTAAGTACTTGGGTCAAGTGATGCCATGTGCTTACCACTAAATGCTAGTAAGTCTTCAGGGATCATATCTTTAAGTGACTGCTCACGAATGCTTTTGATATAGCTTACTAAACGAAGTTGCTCGTCAAGGGCAATAACGTCTTTATGCTGTTCAACAAATACGCTTACTACAGGCCAAGGGGCTACGCGTAATGTTTTAACCTGTAAAAAACTAATAGCCGAAATAAGCTGGTCATGTAGTTTTTTTAGTACAGGTAATTGTTGCGGTTCTAGTAAATCGTAGTTCATACGATCTCTACTTGCATTAAGTAGTTCATAGCACCAAGGTAAAAAATCATCAGGGTGGTTTTCTACTTTCACGGCCATAAGGTTAAGGCTTAACTCTGAAGATTGCTTCAGAATGTTCTGATAGATTTGATTTTCTTGTTCGCCTAGCGTCATTTTTGACGGTGAAATTAGCAGTGTTTTCATGCCTTGTAGAATCTCCGGATTAGATATATATTTTTTTGCTGGTCTATTTTAGCGCAATTACAACAATAACAACAGCGCTGTCCTTCATACGTTGTAATTGAAGTGGCTAAATCGGTACTTTCGCTAATAGAATAACGTTAACACCTTAGTATATATCAATCATTCTCATCTAGCACAAAGAGACTTTCAACTGAGATATTAAAATGCTTTGCTATTTTTAGAGCAATTATTACCGAAGGGGTAAATCGTGCCGTTTCTACTGTACTAATAGTCTTACGTGAAACCGCAATTAGATCAGCCAAGTCTTGTTGCGAAAGGCCTGCTTCTTTGCGGTATTTTGCAATTTTATTTTGCACTTTTGCTCCTAATCTTTGCTTTGCCAAAGAATTGATACGCCGTATATTAAACTCATTACAGCAAGGTAAAATGAAGCCATCATGCTGTGAGATACTTCTAAAGCAAGAGTATCGGAGAGTAAGTACACGCCACCCATACTAAAAAGTAAGCCAAGCACAACATGTTTATAGGCAATAGTGTCGATGGTATTTAAATATTCATCTTTATATGTAAGGTGGTATTTCATTCTCCATGTAAACCCGCCTCTGATCACAAACATAAAGAATGAACCTAAAAAAGCAGCAGTTCCTAAAAACAATAGTGGGGTTGATGTTTGATTAAGCATTGGGTAAACACTAATGATTAATAAAGTGACCCCCATAAATTTTTCTTCACTTTTAATATCGTAATTAGACATAGCTCATTTCCTTTTAAAATTTTTACAATATGTAACCTGTAGGTATCAATGTAACCTTAAGGTTTCATTGGGTCAATATTTATTTGTAACCTAAAGGTATCAAAATGTTTCAGGGCTGATTCAGGATAAGAATGTAATATCTAATAAAAAGCTTTTTTATCAGAACGACAATGATTTTAAGGCTAACACTCGCTATGATAAGAACATTATTTGCACGTTTGAAAGGACGATCATGAAAACCTTACTTAAAATTGTAGGTGTAATACTTTTACTATGTATAGCACTAATTGTTGCCGCACCGTTTTTAATCCCTACTGATACTATTTTTAATAAAGTGTCTCAGCAGGTAGAACAAACAACTGGGCGCACTCTTACTATTAAAGGTGATAAAACACTTAGCGTATTCCCAGCATTAAAGTTAGAACTTAACGACGTGCATTTTGCAAATATGGAATCAGGTTCGCGCGCCGATATGGCGAGTATGAAACAGCTTGCTGTACACATACCTTGGTTTTCATTATTTGGTGGTGAGTTTAAATTAGATAAGTTTGTTATAAACGAACCAAATATCCTATTAGAAACCGATAAAAATGGTAAAGCTAATTGGCAGTTGTTTGATGCAGTTGCAGAGCAACCTAAAGAGCAAAGCGAATCTGGCGAAGCTATTAAGCTTCCAGATAACTTTGATATTGAGTTAGGTGAGGTTGCTATTTATGGCGGTACATTTACCTATCTAGATGGTCAAACCGGTGCTAAACAACAAATTAGCGATTTAGAACTCGCTATTTTACTTCCATCACTTCGTAAAACATTAGAAGTAAAAGGTGGTATTACTTATATGGAAGAGCGTTTTGAGCTTGATATAAAATTAGATACTCCTGCTAAAGCAATTGAAGGTGCTACTTTTAATGTTAAACAAAGCTTAGATTCTCGTTTAGTTGATTTAACGTTTGAAGGTGATATTGCTAAACAAGGACAAGATATTAAAGGGCAATTGGCACTAAGTGGTGAATCAGTAAAAAATATTGCGAAATGGCAAGGTGTAGAATTAGGCGCTAAAGAAAATGCTTTTAACGCATTTAGTGTCAACGGTAAAATGCACTTAGCAGGTGAGAAGTTTAATTTAGAAGATTTAGTCGCAACGTTAGACGCATTAGAAATAAAAGGTAAAAGCGAGCTAAACCTAGGCAAACGTTTAGCTGTAAATGCTGATATTGATTTAGGTATGCTTGATTTAAACCCGTACCTACCTGAAGCCGTAGCAAAACAAGAAGAGCCAGTAGAGCAAAATGATAAACCTGCAGAACCAATAGTATGGGATGACACTAAAATTGATCTAAGTGCATTAAATTCACTAGATGCGAATGTAGTTATTCGTTCAAGTGGATTAAAAGCTAATGATATTAAGTTGGGCGCAAATCAATTTACTGTTGCTTTAAAAAATAGCGTTGCAAAACTAAGCCTAGATAGTTTTTCTGCTTATGAAGGGTCAGGTAAAGGCGTTATCAATGTAAACGCACAACAAGTACCTTATAAAATATCAACTAACTTTGACTTAGCTGGAATAGATGCACAGCCTTTATTAACGGATGCGGCAGGTTTTGACAAGCTAATGGGTAAAGGGTCTCTAAATTGGAACCTAAACACAACTGGTCAAAGTCAAAAGTCGTTTATTGGTGCGCTTAACGGAAAGCTTGGATTTGAGTTTGCTGATGGGGCTGTAAAAGGTGCGAATATAGCTGAGATGGTTCGTAAAGGTAAGGAACTCATTTCAGGAAACTTTGGTGCTGCATCTGAAGGGCTGGATACCGGGTTTGAAGAATCAGAGCAAACAGATTTCTCTGCACTAACTGGAAGTTTTAACTTTACTAATGGTGTTGGTAAAAACACTGATTTATCACTTATTAGCCCACTCGTTAGAATATCAGGTGAAGGCGATGTTGATTTACCGCAAACAACGGTTAACTACCGTTTAGTTACAGGTATAGTTGGATCAATCGAAGGGCAGGGTACGACAGATGATAGCACCGGTTTTAAAATACCGCTTCGTATAGAGGGCCCTTTCCATGATGTGGGCATTAAACTTGACGTAAGCAATGCGCTTAAAGATGAAGCAAAGCAAAAAGTTGATGAAGCAAAAGAAAAGGCGAAAGACAAAGCAAAAGATAAAATTAAAGACAAATTAAAAGGTTTGTTTGGTTAATTTTATTTATATAAACAAACAAGGCGCTTATATAGCGCCTTGTTTGTTTTGTAACCACCTGTTATTTAGTTACATAGCCGTAATTGCTCAACTTTAATTATCCTCCGCTCTAAATTAATTAAAAAATAACCTATCGCTCCCTCTTCAATGCTGGTACAATTGCCCGCCCTTAAGAGACAACTAGTTTGTTTTTGAGTGGGATTTAATCGAAATGTCTTGATTCGTAAACGAATTTTAGACACGTTGTAATTACTACACCGGAGGTCATTAACATGATCCAAATGCAAACTCAGCTGGAAGTTGCTGATAACAGCGGCGCTCGCAAAGTGCAGTGTATAAAAGTCCTTGGTGGTTCACACCGTCGCTACGCAGCGATTGGCGACATCATTAAAGTTTCTGTAAAAGAAGCTATTCCTCGCGGTAAAGTGAAGAAAGGTGATGTTAAAAACGCGGTAGTTGTGCGTACCAGAAAAGGTGTTCGCCGTCCAGATGGTTCTTTGATCCGTTTTGACAGCAACGCTGCTGTTATCTTAAATGATAACTTACAGCCAATTGGTACACGTATTTTCGGCCCTGTGACTCGCGAACTTCGTAATGATAAGTTCATGAAAATCGTTTCACTAGCCCCAGAAGTACTGTAAGGAGCCAATCATGGCAGCAAAAATACGTCGTGATGACGAAGTAATCGTACTAGCAGGTAAAGACAAAGGTAAGCGCGGAAAAGTGCTTTCAGTTGTTACTGAATCTGGTCGAATCTTTGTCGAAGGCATAAACTTGATCAAGAAACACCAAAAGCCGGTTCCACAATTGAACCAAGCTGGCGGCATTGTTGAGAAAGAAGCATCTATGGATGCATCAAACGTTGCGATCTTCAACTCGGAAACGAGTAAAGCTGATCGTGTAGGTTTCAAGATTGAAGATGGTAAGAAATTACGTATCTTTAAATCTACTGGTAAAACTATCTAATAGTTGGAGTAGAATGATGGCGAAACTGCATGAAGTATATAAAGACAAAGTAGTTGCTGAACTTCAAGAGAAGTTTGGTTTCAGCTCTGTCATGCAAGTCCCTCAGATCGAAAAGATCACATTGAATATGGGCGTGGGCGAAGCCCTAGCTGACAAGAAGATTTTAGATCACGCAGTAGCGGATTTAGCAGCAATCTCTGGTCAGAAACCTCTAATCACTAAAGCACGCAAATCTGTTGCTGGCTTCAAAGTGCGTGAAGGTTACCCGATTGGTTGTAAAGTAACCCTACGCGGCGAGCGTATGTGGGACTTTTTTGAGCGTTTGGTATCAATCGCTATCCCACGTATTCGTGACTTCCGTGGCGTAAGTGCTAAGTCTTTTGATGGACGTGGCAACTACAGCATGGGCGTACGTGAACAAATCATCTTCCCAGAAATCGATTACGATAAAGTAGACCGTGTACGCGGTATGGATATTACTATCACTACTTCTGCGAAATCTGATGAGGAAGGCCGTGCGTTGTTAGAAGCGTTTAACTTCCCATTTAAGAAATAAGGGTAGGGTTATGGCAAAGAATTCTATGAAAGCGCGCGAAGCTAAGCGCACAAAACTAGTTGCTCAATTCGCTGAAAAGCGTACAGCACTAAAAGCTATCATCACTGATGTTAACTCATCTGAAGATGATCGTTGGGACGCGGTTCTTAAGCTACAAGCTTTACCACGTGATTCTAGCCCTGTACGTCAACGTAATCGTTGTAACATTACGGGTCGCCCACATGGTTACCTTCGCAAATTCGGCATGAGCCGTATTAAAGTTCGCGAAGCAGCTATGCGCGGTGAAATTCCTGGCCTTAAAAAGGCTAGCTGGTAATAGAATCATGGGAGTAAGACTATGAGCTTGCAAGATCCTATCGCGGATTTGTTTACACGTATCCGTAACGGTCAATCAGCGAAGAAAGTATCTGTAACGATGCCAACTTCAAAGCTGAAAGTAGCATTAGCTAAAGTACTAAAAGACGAAGGTTATATCGTAGACTTCGCTGTTAACAGTGAAGCAAAACCTGAGCTTTCTATCGAGTTGAAGTACTTCGAAGGCAAAGCTGTAATTGAAAATATCCAGCGTGTAAGTCGCCCTGGTTTACGTATCTATAAGAAACGTGACCAATTACCTAAGGTAATGGGTGGTCTTGGTATCGCTATCGTATCAACTTCTAAAGGCCTGATGACAGACCGCACAGCACGTAGTGCTGGTGTTGGTGGTGAAATCATTGGTTTTGTAGCTTAATCGGAGGGGAACTATGTCTCGCATAGCAAAGGCACCAATTACTGTTCCTGCCGGTGTAGAAGTTACATTAAAAGGCCAGGAAATCACAGTTAAAGGCAAAAACGGTGAACTTACTCGTACTATCAACAACGCTGTTGAAGTACAAGTTAATGACAACGTTATTACTACTTTACCTCGTGATGGCGTAGCTAATGCATGGGCTCAAGCAGGTACTGCTCGCGCTCTAATCAACAACATGGTTGTTGGTACGCATGAAGGTTACGAGAAGAAACTTCAGTTAGTAGGCGTGGGTTACCGTGCTGCAGCTAAGGGTAAAACATTAGATTTAACTCTTGGTTTCTCACACCCAGTTAATTTCGCAGTTCCTGAAGGAATTACGATTGAAACTCCAAGCCAAACAGAAGTTCTAGTTAAGGGCGTAGATAAGCAGTTAGTTGGTCAAACAGCTGCTAACATTCGTGCATACCGTAAACCTGAGCCTTATAAAGGTAAGGGTGTTCGTTATTCAGATGAGAATGTACGCCGTAAAGAGGCTAAGAAGAAGTAAGGTAAGACGATGGATAAAAAAACAGCTCGTCTACGTCGTGCTAAACGCACTCGTAGAAATTATATTGAACAAGGCACAACGCGTCTTGTTATCCACCGCACGCCACGTCACATCTACGCTCAAGTTGTAAATGCTGAGGGTAATGTACTGGCTGCTGCTTCTACTGTTGAAAAGGCTATTAGCGAAACAGTTAAAGGCACCGGTAACGTTGAAGCTGCGCAAGCAGTTGGCAAAGCGGTTGCTGAACGTGCGGCTGACAAAGGCATCGAAAAGATTGCTTTTGATCGCAGTGGCTTTAAATATCACGGCCGTGTGAAGGCGCTAGCTGATGCTGCGCGTGAAGCCGGTTTGCAATTCTAGGAGTAGACTATGGCTAACGTAGAAGCAAAGCAACAACAGCCTGATCTAGCTGAAAAGCTAATCGCGGTGAACCGTGTGTCTAAAGTAGTTAAAGGTGGTCGTATCTTTAGCTTTACTGCACTAACTGTAGTTGGTGATGGCGCAGGTAAAGTAGGTTTTGGTTATGGTAAAGCACGTGAAGTTCCAGCTGCTATTCAAAAAGCAATGGAAAAAGCACGTCGCAACATGATCAATGTAGACCTAAATGGCAACACATTACAGCATCCTGTTAAGGGACGTCATGCTGGCTCACTAGTGTTCATGAAACCAGCATCTGAAGGTACTGGTATCATTGCAGGTGGTGCTATGCGTGCAGTACTTGAAGTGACTGGTGTGCAGAACGTACTTTCTAAATGTTACGGTTCTACTAACCCAATCAACGTGGTACGTGCAACGATTTCGGCTCTTGAGAATATGAATTCTCCACAGTCAATCGCTGCAAAACGTGGCCTTCGCGTAGACGAAATACTGGGGTAACCATGGCAAATCAAACTGTAAAAGTAACACAAGTAAAAAGCTCTATCGGTCGTTTACCGAAACATAAAGCTACATTACGCGGTCTTGGTTTACGTCGTATCAACCACACTGTTGAGTTAGAAGACACAGCATGTGTACGTGGTATGATAAACAAGGTTTCTTACATGGTTAAGGTAGAGGGTTAATTCGATGCATTTGAATACACTTTCACCTGCTGCAGGTTCAAAAACTGCCCCTAAACGTGTTGGTCGTGGTATCGGTTCTGGTCTAGGTAAGACTGGCGGTCGTGGTCACAAAGGTCAAAAATCACGTTCAGGCGGTAAAGTACGCGTTGGTTTCGAAGGCGGTCAAATGCCTATGCAACGTCGTCTACCTAAATTTGGTTTTACTTCTCGCAAATCTTTAGTATCTGCAGAAATAAACCTTTTTGAAATCGCTAAAGTTGAAGGCGATGTGGTAGACCTAAGCGCGTTACAAGCAGCTGGTCTAGTTAAAAAGAACGTTCTTTTCGTTAAAGTTGTTAAATCTGGTGAAGTTTCACGCGCTGTTACAGTTAAAGGTCTTAAAGCCTCTAAAGGTGCACGCGAAGCTATTGAAGCTGCCGGAGGCAAGGTAGAAGACTAAGGAAGTACTAATGGCTAAACCAGGTCAAGATACACAAAGTGCACAAAGTGGACTTTCGGAATTGAAGCGTCGATTACTCTTCGTATTGGGTGCTATCATAATTTACCGTCTAGGTTCATTTGTGCCGATCCCTGGGATTGACGCCGCTGTACTTGCCGATTTCTTCGAGCAACAAAAGGGCACCATTGTTGAGATGTTCAACATGTTTAGCGGTGGTGCGCTTGAGCGAGCTTCAGTGTTAGCACTGGGTATTATGCCGTATATCTCGGCTTCGATTATTACGCAACTATTAACGCATATGTATCCTCCGTTTATAGAGCTTAAGAAAGAAGGTGAGCAAGGGCGTAAAAAAATTAGCCAGTACACACGCTATGGCACGCTTGTGCTAGCTACTATTCAATCTATCGGTATTGCTACTAGCTTACCGGGCATGATGGAGGGGTTAGTTGTTAACCCTGGTATGGGTTTCTACTTCACCGCAGTGGTGAGTTTAGTAACTGGTACTATGTTCCTTATGTGGTTGGGTGAACAAATTACAGAACGTGGTATCGGTAACGGTATCTCAGTTCTAATATTTGTTGGTATTGTAGCTAACTTGCCGTCTGCTATTGGTTCGACAGTCGAAATGGCGCGCCAAGGTGATTTGAATGTTTTTGTACTGTTGATGGTTGCGGTAATCGTATTCGCTGTTACTTATCTTGTAGTGTTTTTTGAACGTGGACAACGTCGTATTGTTGTTAACTACGCTAAACGCCAACAAGGTCGTCAAGTATTTGCTGCTCAAAGCACGCATTTACCACTAAAAGTAAATATGGCGGGTGTTATTCCACCAATCTTCGCTAGCAGTATAATTCTGTTCCCTGGTACAATTGCTAGCTGGTTCGGCCAAGGTGAAGGTCCAGTCGCTGATGTATTACAAGCTGTTGCTACTACGTTGACCCCAGGTCAACCGTTGTACTCACTTGTACTAGCTGCGGCTATTATCTTCTTCTGCTTTTTCTACACAGCGTTGGTTTTTAACCCTCGTGAAACAGCAGATAACCTTAAGAAATCTGGCGCATTTATCCCAGGTATTCGTCCAGGTGAGCAGACATCTAAATACATTGATAAAGTGATGACACGCCTGACATTGGCAGGTGCTTTGTATATAACCTTTATCTGTCTGGTGCCTGAATTCATGACGATGGCGTGGCAAACGCCATTCTACTTCGGCGGTACATCAGTTTTGATTATCGTTGTAGTGATCATGGACTTTATGGCACAAGTACAGACTCACCTGATGTCTCATCAGTATGATTCTGTGCTGAAAAAAGCGAACCTTAAAGGCTACGGTCGATAAGGTCAGTTTACGGAGTTGAGCAATGAAAGTACGTGCTTCCGTTAAGAAAATATGCCGTAACTGTAAAGTTATTAAACGTGCTGGTGTAGTACGCGTAATTTGCAGTGAGCCTAAGCATAAGCAAAGGCAAGGTTAAGTAAACAGCGTGCAGGCTGAGTTTTCTCGGCCTGTGTTTTTAGTAGTAATTTGGTCTTCGTTTGAGTATCCTTACGGGCTTTTCAAACAGATGATTACCAAATTCGAATATAGGAGATGTGTTAGTGGCCCGTATTGCTGGCATTAACGTCCCTGATCATAAACATGCGGTTATTGGTTTAACAGCTATTTATGGCATAGGTAAGACTCGCTCTAAGGCTATCTTAGTAGCGACTGGTATCGCCGAAACCACAAAAATCGGTGAACTTTCAGACGAAATTCTTGACGTACTGCGTGATGCAGTTGGCAAGTACACTGTTGAAGGTGATCTTCGTCGTGAAGTTACTTTAAATATCAAGCGCCTTATGGACCTTGGTTGTTATCGTGGCCTACGTCACCGTCGCTCTTTACCACTACGTGGTCAAAGAACTAAGACTAACGCGCGTACCCGCAAGGGTCCTCGTAAGCCTATTAAGCGATAAGGGGATAGTATTATGGCTAAGACACCAATTCGTCGTAAAAAGGTTAAAAAACAAGTTGCTGATGGTATGGCTCATGTTCATGCGTCTTTCAACAACACTATTGTAACGATTACCGACCGTCAAGGTAATGCACTATCATGGGCTACTGCCGGTGGTTCAGGTTTCCGTGGTTCACGTAAATCTACACCATTTGCTGCTCAGGTTGCTGCAGAGCGTGCAGGTACTGCTGCTCAAGAATACGGTTTAAAAAATCTAGAAGTTTTCATTAAAGGTCCAGGTCCAGGTCGTGAATCTGCTGTACGTGCTTTGAATGCTGCTGGTTACCGTATTACCAACATTACTGACGTGACGCCTATACCACATAATGGTTGTCGTCCACCGAAGAAACGTCGCGTTTAACAATAGGTTAGGAGAAATAACATGGCAAGATATTTGGGCCCTAAGCTCAAGCTGAGTCGTCGTGAAGGTACTGACCTGTTCCTTAAGAGCGGCGTAAGAGCTATCGACTCTAAGTGTAAACTTGAGACTGCACCTGGTCAGCACGGCGCTCGTAAAGGTCGCTTATCTGATTACGGTTTACAATTACGTGAAAAGCAAAAAGTACGTCGTATCTACGGTGTATTAGAAAAGCAATTCCGTAACTATTACAAAGAAGCTGCTCGCCTTAAAGGCAATACAGGTGAAAACTTGTTACAGCTATTAGAGCAACGTTTAGACAATGTTGTATATCGCATGGGTTTTGCTAGCACACGTGCAGAAGCACGCCAGTTAGTAAGCCATAAAGCGATTTTAGTTAATGGTCGTGTTGTGAACATTCCTTCATACGTAATTACACCAGAAGATACTGTTGTAATCCGTGAGAAGTCTAAGACACAAGCACGTATCATCGCTGCTCTAGAGTTGGCTGAGCAACGTGAAAAGCCGACTTGGGTTGAAGTTGACGGTAAGAAATTGGAAGGCAGCTTTAAGCGTCTACCTGAGCGTTCAGATTTGTCTGCGGACATCAATGAACAACTAATCGTCGAACTTTACTCTAAGTAAAGTTAAGAGTTAAGAGAGGATAAAATGCAGGGTTCTGTAACAGAATTTCTAAAACCAAGGTTAGTCGATATCGACGCTATTAACCCAACGCGTTCTAAAATAGTTTTAGAACCATTAGAGCGTGGCTTCGGTCATACTCTGGGTAATGCCTTACGCCGTATATTGCTTTCATCTATGCCTGGATGTGCAGTAACTGAAGTTGAAATCGACGGTGTATTGCATGAGTACAGCGCGAAAGAAGGCGTACAAGAAGACATCATTGAAATACTACTAAACCTAAAAGGCTTAGCAGTAACGTTAGAAGGCAAAGATGAAGTTTTTCTGACCCTGACTAAATCTGGTGTAGGTCCTGTTACTGCGTCTGATATTCAGCACGATGGCGATGTAACAATTGCTAATCCAGATCACGTTATTTGTAATTTAACAACAAATAACAGCGAGATCAGCATGCGTATTCGTGTTGAACGTGGTCGTGGTTATGTGCCTGCATCTAGTCGTTTATCCTCTGATGACGATGAGCGTCCAATTGGTAGATTGTTGCTTGATGCATCATTTAGTCCAGTTGAACGTATTGCGTACTCGGTTGAATCAGCCCGTGTTGAGCAACGTACAGACTTAGACAAGTTAATCATTGATATGGAAACAAACGGCACTTTAGATCCAGAAGAAGCGATCCGCCGTGCGTCTACTATCTTAGCTGAGCAATTAGATGCATTCGTAGATTTACGTGATGTAACTGAGCCAGAAGAGAAAGAAGAGAAGCCAGAATTCGATCCTATTCTACTTCGTCCAGTTGATGATCTTGAACTAACAGTACGCTCAGCAAACTGTTTGAAAGCCGAGCAAATTCAATATATCGGTGATTTAGTTCAACGTACTGAAGTTGAGCTTCTTAAAACGCCTAATCTAGGTAAGAAGTCTCTAACTGAAATTAAAGACGTGCTAGCTTCACGTGGTCTTTCTCTGGGCATGCGCCTAGAAAATTGGCCACCTGCAAGTCTAGCTGAATAATCTAAATCACTATATTAGTTTAGTTAGAAGGATAGGGTCATGCGCCATCGTAAGAGTGGTCGTCAATTAAACCGTAACAGTAGCCATCGTAAAGCGATGTTTAGCAATATGGCAGGTTCTTTGGTGAAACATGAAATCATCAAAACTACTTTGCCTAAAGCGAAAGAGTTACGTCGTGTAATTGAACCTTTAATCACACTGGCTAAGACTGACAGTGTAGCAAATCGCCGTTTAGCGTTTGCTCGCACGCGTGATAAAGAAGTTGTTGGTAAGTTATTCAGTGAAATCGGTCCTCGTAATGCGGATCGTCCAGGTGGTTACACTCGCATTCTTAAGTGTGGCTTCCGTACTGGTGATAATGCACCAATGGCTTATATTGAACTAGTTGGTCGCCCAGCGACTAGCGAAGCAGTTCAAGAAGACGCACAGTCTGCAGAGTAAGTCTTAAAGAAACCTAAAAGCCGAGCCTATGCTCGGCTTTTTACTGCCTAAAATTTATATAATCTTTGGTTATTAATTTAAACATCCTTCATTTATTACCTGCATATATAGTATTTAGCTTAGCCTGATCCTGGCATATTCCTTTTTTAAATTTATACATCTGCAACCCCAACTTATTCTAGCGATAGATTTTATAGGCTCTATAGTAGTGCAGCCCAGTTCTCTAAAGTTTTTAGTATAAGTAAAAGAGTCTCAACTTTTAATGAATAACTCAGAGGAGTTACTTAACGATTAACTTTATATAGTGAATATGTGAATTGATTTAAATACAAATAATTTTAATAAATGAACAACGGTGTAAGATTGCGTTTAGATAGCTATAGATACATAAAAACCACAATGAACCTTTATGCATTTCAGATGAGCTTAGTTCCTGAATTAAAGATATAGATTATGCTCAAGCAGAAATTTATTTGAAAATATCATACGAATTTAGAGTTAATAATTATATTTAAGTACTTATCTATTCATTAAAATAAGTAAACTGGCAGTGTTTAGTCCTCTTTTTAAGCATTTAGCTTAAATTCTCACCGAACAGTATGTTATTTCAAGTTTTCTTCAAAAAAGGGTTGATCTGTTTTCGGATCTCCCTATAATGCGACCCCACTGAGACGGGAAACG